>NZ_JBHZGV010000038.1:0-3274 GCF_043359985.1 Comamonas trifloxystrobinivorans | reverse complement strand
ACTACATGCATTTGCAGCGGCTCGTAGCCGATCAGCCGATCTGGCGTGTCCACCAGCGAGTAGTTGACCTCCCACTCATCCGCATCCCACAGCATCATGTATCCGCGCATCTGCCATTCGTAGAGCCTGTCTTCGCAGTCCTTGATCCAGCCAGGGAAGGTCTTGGCTGACCAAGACGACTTGAGGTCGTGCCCGCGCTTGCGCACAGCGTCGTAGAGGTCGCATTCGCCCGTAATCAGTCCGTTACTCTTGCGCTCCGTGTTTTTCTGGAGCGAGAGGCCGCGTACACGGTTGAGCAGGGCAATGCTCTGCTCTTCAACTTCGATGCCTTTCTCAATCTCCTTGCTGGAGAACTCGAAATCGACGCCAAAGATTTCCTGCTGGGCCAGCTCGCGGATATAGGTCTTTGCACCCACCGACAAGATGCCCTCGGCTTTCGTCTTGGGCTCCGTCATGATCTTGCCCAGACTGGAGCAGCGGATCAGGATTTCACGCATCTGCAGCCTCCTTGAGTTCTGCACCGCGCTTTTGCACTGCGGTGGCAAATGCTGAGTAGCCGTCTTTGTCGCGGTTGGACTGGAACAGCTTCACGCCTTCCTTCATGATCGCACCCAGCTCGTCGCGGCTCTTTGCTGTAGATGCCTTGGCAATCCACTCGTCGCGAATCATCTGGAGCTGACTTTGGCGCTCGTCCTCGGCCAGGTGGCGCACAAGCTCTGCATCCAAGTCTTCCAAGTCCTGGCTGAACATGTCAGAGGCTGCGGTGACGTTCAAAACCATGGCGATCTTGGCGCGTTTGCAAGCCATCTTGAGAACCGTGTTGGCCAGGTCGGCGGGCTCGGTGCGAATCTGCTGCACCGTGTAATGCCCGCCTTGCTTGCGCCCGAATTTCAGGCGTCGGTGGGTTTCTGGCGTGGCGTCGAATTCCTCTTTGCACACCGCTTTGCGCCAACGGTATTTTTCCTCGTCGGTCGAGCATTCACCCAAACCGGAGCCAAGCGGCACGCCGGTTGTCTGGTGCTCTCCGATGCAGTTCACCCGGTAGCGGATCACGCCGTTTGCCGAGAGGTCGGAAACCTCGTATTTATCGGCAATGCGGAAGGTCATGCACAGAACCTCGGCCCCAGACTTGAGCAGCGTTGGCTTATCGCCAGCACCTGGGATCGCTCCGTAATGCACATTGGGCTTCATGACAGCCTGCATTACCTGCTGCACCGTCTTTGCATGGGCTACTACTTCGGCAGTCGGGTTCGCGCTCTTTGCGGGAACCATGCTGACTGCTTCAACTTCAACTACAGCGCTCATGGTTGTCTCTCCGTTGGGTTGGTCAAATTGCCATCTGCGTCTGAGCCACACAGCCCGCCAAAAGCACGACAGCGAGCAGCAATAAAAAAGGCGGCTTTCTGGGCCGCCCGAGTTGGAAGGGTTGGTAGGTCATTTCTGTGCTTTCTGTTGGTTCAACACCCGCTGCCACTTGGAAAACGTCTTGCGAATATCGGTGTTGTCTTTGTTGGTGTACTTGAGCGGCTTCTGGCCTGGAATAGGGCAGAGTGAGCGGCTGGGCATGGTGAGCATCGGAGGGTGATAAGTCGATTGCATGGCTGTCTCCCGTAGTTGTCTGGCTATGGTCAGGCTAGTGACAATTGAAATTTGTAGGTCAAAGCCTGATGATCTTGACCTTGGAGCGCTCGCCCAGGTTCATTCTGAGAACGATGTCGTAGGCTTCCCAGCGATCGAAGCAGGGCACTTTGCACATGGTGGTGTCGTTGATCCAGATTTCGTAGTACTTCATGATTGCCCCCTTGCTTTGATCATTTCGTCTGCCATGCTGTAAGCTTCTTCCGCCAATCCGCCAGAGGCGATTTCAGCCCACCCCTTGTATCCGCCCTGGACGCGGTAGAACGGGCTACTTATTAGCGCCTGCATTGCCAAGCCAGCAAAGTGATCGCGAAGCGTCATCCCTGGCTGGAATGGTGCGCAATCCTGATTTGAGCAGGTTTGCTCGCTCATTGGGCATGGAAACGCTGGCCCGCCGTCTGGTAAAGAATCTGGATTCATTTCAGCTCCTTGGCTCATATCGGCTCATATGGCTCATAACTGTTTGTGCTTGTTGAGGGCGGCGCGAATGATCGACAGCGCTTCATCCTCGATTGCCTCATGATTCACGCGGTTGATTTCGTAGGACATTAGCATCTGCTCACAGTGCTGTAGTGCGGACTCCATCGCCTTGCCTCGCTCCAGCAGCTCCCGAGGGGATAGGCCGGATTCGTGGTGGACTGTTCCGGCTTCGGCGATGAGGCGAGCGTTGGCCTCTTGAATGCTGCGTTTTTCGCCCGGAATGGTGTTGGCGACATCTGAGTAATGAGGGGTGTATTCAGCGCCCTCTGCTTGCGATATATTGAATCGCAAACCAGCCCCCGGATACAACTCAAATTCTCCAAACTGCCACGGCCCCGGTGTTGGCTTCAGCTTCTCACTCATGCCGCACCTCCCGCCGCAATCTTTGCCCGCTCTGCCTGATAGCCTTCGGACAGCTCGCAGATGAAAGCTCCAAGCGCCTCATGCCGACCGGCCTGCATCAAGCCCGACACCTGGGCGCGGCCCGCAGGCCCAAGCTCCCCCAGTGCCTCGCAGAAGTTCTCCCAGTCGCTCGGGTCGTAGTCTGGGTCTTGTGCGATCTGCTGCCAGCGCATCTCAAAGCTGTCTGCGCGGTCGCTTGCGCGTTGATTCTTTGCCGCTTGAGCCGCAGCCCAAACATCAGATAGGTTGCTCATAGGGCACCTCCTTCAAGTTGCCGAAGTCATCGATAACGCAATAGGTCTGGGCTCGCCACTGCTTACCCATGACGTCTGTGTGCGACTCTCCAAGCACCCAGAAAGGCGTGCAAACATCGGCGTGATGCCGGGTCATCTCGGCGCGGCTCTCGTAGCCGTCACTCCACCAGCTTGCGTAGTTTTCAGACCAATAGTGGTCATCCAGCTTGTGGCGAACTAGGGTTATCGGTTCATTCAGCATGAGCGTTCTCCCAAATAAAAAACCGCCCGTAGGCGGCAAATCCAGCGATGCTGGAGTGTGTTCGTGAATAGATAGATGAATAGATTTCGCCGGGGCGGCTATATCTATGAATGGGGTGATGGTGGTCAGGGCCGCACGGGATTTTTCATAGCAGCCGCAAAGCCCGAAGGTATCGGCATAGCTCCAGCCGGCGCCGGTTCATTGACAACGTGCCACGCTTCTCAAGCGCATTCACCATCACAGATAGGGGCCGGTTGCT
>NZ_JBHZGV010000037.1:0-4448 GCF_043359985.1 Comamonas trifloxystrobinivorans | reverse complement strand
CCATTCGTGCAGGTCGGAACTTACCCGACAAGGAATTTCGCTACCTTAGGACCGTTATAGTTACGGCCGCCGTTTACTGGGACTTCAATCAAGAGCTTGCACCCCATCATTTAATCTTCCAGCACCGGGCAGGCGTCACACCCTATACGTCCACTTTCGTGTTTGCAGAGTGCTGTGTTTTTATTAAACAGTCGCAGCCACCTATTCTTTGCAACCGCTTTGGGCTCCGTTTGTACAACTTCACCTACTTGCGGCACACCTTCTCCCGAAGTTACGGTGTCAATTTGCCGAGTTCCTTCTCCTGAGTTCTCTCAAGCGCCTTAGAATACTCATCTCGCGCACCAGTGTCGGTTTGCGGTACGGTCGTGTGTAGCTGAAGCTTAGTGGCTTTTCCTGGAAGCTGGGTATCACTCACTTCGTCTGCAAGCAGACCCGTTATCACCCCTCATCTTAGCCCGGCGGATTTGCCTACCGAGCACGACTACAGGCTTGAACCAACATATCCAACAGTTGGCTGAGCTAACCTTCTTCGTCCCCACATCGCACTACACATCGGTACGGGAATATTGACCCGTTTCCCATCAGTTACGCATCTCTGCCTCACCTTAGGGGCCGACTCACTCTACGCCGATGAACGTTGCGTAGAAAACCTTGCGCTTACGGCGAGCGGGCTTTTCACCCGCTTTAACGCTACTCATGTCAGCATTCGCACTTCTGATACCTCCAGCATCCGTTACCAGACACCTTCACAGGCTTACAGAACGCTCTCCTACCACGCACAGCAGAACTGTGCATCCGCAGCTTCGGTAACTGGCTTAGCCCCGTTACATCTTCCGCGCAGGACGACTCGATCAGTGAGCTATTACGCTTTCTTTAAATGATGGCTGCTTCTAAGCCAACATCCTGACTGTTTTAGCCTTCCCACTTCGTTTCCCACTTAGCCCGTTTTAGGGACCTTAGCTGGCGGTCTGGGTTGTTTCCCTCTTGAGTCCGGACGTTAGCACCCGGTGCTCTGTCTCCCAAGCTGTACTCTGCGGTATTCGGAGTTTGCATAGGTTTGGTAAGTCGCCATGACCCCCTAGCCTAAACAGTGCTCTACCCCCGCAGGTAATACTTGAGGCACTACCTAAATAGTTTTCGGAGAGAACCAGCTATTTCCAAGTTTGTTTAGCCTTTCACCCCTATCCACAGCTCATCCCCTAGTTTTGCAACACTAGTGGGTTCGGACCTCCAGTACCTGTTACGGCACCTTCATCCTGGCCATGGATAGATCACTTGGTTTCGGGTCTACACCCAGCGACTCGTCGCCCTATTCGGACTCGATTTCTCTGCGCCTTCCCTATTCGGTTAAGCTTGCCACTGAATGTAAGTCGCTGACCCATTATACAAAAGGTACGCCGTCACCCCTAAGGGCTCCGACTTTTTGTAAGCATGCGGTTTCAGGATCTATTTCACTCCCCTCCCGGGGTTCTTTTCGCCTTTCCCTCACGGTACTTGTTCACTATCGGTCGATGATGAGTATTTAGCCTTGGAGGATGGTCCCCCCATGTTCAGACAGGGTTTCTCGTGCCCCGCCCTACTTGTCTGCAGCCTAGTACCACCAGTGCGTTTTCACATACGGGGCTATCACCCACTATGGCCGGACTTTCCATTCCGTTTTGTTAACACACTGACTATCACTGCAAGGCTTCTCCGAATTCGCTCGCCACTACTATCGGAATCTCGGTTGATGTCTTTTCCTCTGGGTACTTAGATGTTTCAGTTCTCCAGGTTCGCTTCGTTAAGCTATGTATTCACTTAACGATACCTATTGCTAGGTGGGTTCCCCCATTCAGAAATCTCCGGATCAAAGTTTATTTGCCAACTCCCCGAAGCTTATCGCAGGCTATCACGTCTTTCGTCGCCTATCATCGCCAAGGCATCCACCACATGCTCTTAGTCACTTGACCCTATAACTTTGATCTCTATCGCTAGAGAGCATTGCTACAAACTTCAAGCAACTGCTTTGCGAGGTCTCTCACCTCGCGCGTTATGCCGTAATGTGAATATCTAGATATTGCTATCTTGAAGAATATTCGTCATTACTGAATAAAAATTGCTCATCGCAAAGTTTCATTCGTTTTGACGCAATCAAATTGTTGCTGGTGGCACGGTCTGCACTAAACCTTTACGAATGTGCAGTTTCCACCAGCAACGCTGATTTCGACTCTATGAATTTTTAAAGAACAGCCTTTGGTATCTCTACCAGCCCGGCATCGCTGCCGGCATCAATCGAGGTTTCGATCAATACAAAAGCAGTCTGCAAGCCAGACTGCTTTTGTATTGGGAAGCCAAAGATTATAGCACTTCAAGCGCTATCATTTTTGAAGTTGTCAACTTCTGTTTTTTGGTGGAGGATGACGGGATCGAACCGACGACCCCCTGCTTGCAAAGCAGGTGCTCTCCCAGCTGAGCTAATCCCCCGGGATTTTCATCTCACCAGTTTTGTTGGATCAGTACTTAAAAAAGTACTGGTGGGTCTAGTTGGGCTCGAACCAACGACCCCTGCGTTATCAACACAGTGCTCTAACCAGCTGAGCTACAGACCCATTCCACAGCAGCTGCAAGCTTCTCACTCGCAGCCACCAGGCTTGTTCCAACAACCGATAAGTGTGGACGTTCAATCTTGATTGCTTGTTTTCCAGAAAGGAGGTGATCCAGCCGCACCTTCCGATACGGCTACCTTGTTACGACTTCACCCCAGTCACGAACCCCGCCGTGGTAAGCGCCCTCCTTGCGGTTAGGCTACCTACTTCTGGCGAGACCCGCTCCCATGGTGTGACGGGCGGTGTGTACAAGACCCGGGAACGTATTCACCGTGACATTCTGATCCACGATTACTAGCGATTCCGACTTCACGCAGTCGAGTTGCAGACTGCGATCCGGACTACGACTGGCTTTATGGGATTAGCTCCCCCTCGCGGGTTGGCAACCCTTTGTACCAGCCATTGTATGACGTGTGTAGCCCCACCTATAAGGGCCATGAGGACTTGACGTCATCCCCACCTTCCTCCGGTTTGTCACCGGCAGTCCCATTAGAGTGCCCTTTCGTAGCAACTAATGGCAAGGGTTGCGCTCGTTGCGGGACTTAACCCAACATCTCACGACACGAGCTGACGACAGCCATGCAGCACCTGTGTGCAGGTTCTCTTTCGAGCACAACTCCGTCTCTGGAGTCTTCCTGCCATGTCAAAGGTGGGTAAGGTTTTTCGCGTTGCATCGAATTAAACCACATCATCCACCGCTTGTGCGGGTCCCCGTCAATTCCTTTGAGTTTCAACCTTGCGGCCGTACTCCCCAGGCGGTCAACTTCACGCGTTAGCTTCGTTACTGAGAAAGTTAATTCCCAACAACCAGTTGACATCGTTTAGGGCGTGGACTACCAGGGTATCTAATCCTGTTTGCTCCCCACGCTTTCGTGCATGAGCGTCAGTGCAGGCCCAGGGGATTGCCTTCGCCATCGGTGTTCCTCCGCATATCTACGCATTTCACTGCTACACGCGGAATTCCATCCCCCTCTGCCGCACTCTAGCCATGCAGTCACAAAGGCAGTTCCCAGGTTGAGCCCGGGGATTTCACCTCTGTCTTACATAACCGCCTGCGCACGCTTTACGCCCAGTAATTCCGATTAACGCTCGCACCCTACGTATTACCGCGGCTGCTGGCACGTAGTTAGCCGGTGCTTATTCTTACGGTACCGTCATCGCACCTCTGTATTAGAGAAGTACTTTTCGTTCCGTACAAAAGCAGTTTACAACCCGAAGGCCTTCATCCTGCACGCGGCATTGCTGGATCAGGCTTGCGCCCATTGTCCAAAATTCCCCACTGCTGCCTCCCGTAGGAGTCTGGGCCGTGTCTCAGTCCCAGTGTGGCTGGTCGTCCTCTCAGACCAGCTACAGATCGCAGGCTTGGTAAGCCTTTACCCCACCAACTACCTAATCTGCCATCAGCCGCTCTGGTAGCACAAGGCCCGAAGGTCCCCTGCTTTCATCCTTAGATCTCATGCGGTATTAGCTGCTCTTTCGAGCAGTTATCCCCCACTACCAGGCACGTTCCGATGTATTACTCACCCGTTCGCCACTCGCCACCAGGTGCAAGCACCCGTGCTGCCGTTCGACTTGCATGTGTAAAGCATGCCGCCAGCGTTCAATCTGAGCCAGGATCAAACTCTATAGTTCGATCTTGAATTTAAAGTCTCTCGACTACTCACTCACTTGACGGAATCAAGAAGAATAAATTCTTCCTCATTACTGTTTTTGTGAGCGCTTGTTTTGCTCCGAAGAACATATGGCAATCGCCACCAAACGCCCACGCTTATCGGCTGTTAATTTTTAAAGACCAACCCAAAGATCTCTCAACCTTCAGATTCAACCCGCTGCAATCAGCGAAGCCTTGTATTGTAGCACAGA
>NZ_JBHZGV010000036.1:0-4620 GCF_043359985.1 Comamonas trifloxystrobinivorans | reverse complement strand
GGGGCGGTCGGGGACGCTGGATGTAGGGCACGTTTTTTCCCCTCGCTTTTTGTCGTGCAACAAAAAGGGAGGTCGCCCGCCGGGGCGAAATCCCGGCATCTGCGCAAAGCGCAGAAGTCTTAATGAAGGACGGGGACGCTCGTCACTACGCGTCCGCCCCTCTGGCCAGCCGCTGCAGGCAATGCAGCGCAACGCCAGTTAGAAAAACAACCTATCTGCGCGAAGCGCAGAAGTCCTGAGCAAAGGACGCGACCGCTCGCCTCTACGCGACCGCTGCAGCCGCCAGCAGCGCAGAACTAGCGCTGCTCACGTCCCCAGCGCTGGGCCACAAAATCCAGCACCAAGCCCGCTGTCCAGCACAGCCACGCCGTCCACAAGGTGTGGCTCATGTAATGGGCGCCGCGCATTTGCTGGCCAATGCCCAGGGCCGTGCCCACTACCAGCACCACTGCCAGCCACCAGCGGGCGGCGCGAGGCGCGTCGCGCCACAGTGCGAAATAGCCGCCCAGAAAGGCGAAGCCGGCGGCTGCGTGGCCGGCGGGGAAGCAGTGGCCGCTGCCGCCGTCGTGCACACCCCAGCGCCAGTGCGATACGTATTCGGCCACACCGCCGAACAATTGCAGATCCCAGGGGCAGCTCGTGGCGCTGGTGCGTTTGATGGTGGCTACCACGGCCAGCGACAGCAGCACGCTGGCCACCAGTTGCACGCGGCGGAAGGTGGGCAGGCGGCGCAGTACGCCAAACGGAATCCACACGCCAATGCTCAGCGCTACCACCACCACCCAGCCGAGCATGCGCATGGCTTCGTGCATGTACTGCACCAGAAAGTGGTTGCTGCGCAGCGCAAAACCCTGGGCGCTGCCCCACCAGTGGGCCAGGGCCAGGTCGTTGCCCGCTACATCCCACAGCGAGACGAGGACGAAGGCCACCAGCGTGACCACGATCCAGCGGCTGGTGGGGGCTGTGTTGGTAGGGGAGATGGGGGCAAAAGACTGGCTGGGCGAGGCGTGCATTGCAAGAGTATGGAGCGGCTTGGCTTAATCGGGTCTTAATGGGGATTCGGGCAAAATGGTCAGTATGCGAATACTCCTGGTCGAAGACGATACCGGCATTGCCGAAGGCCTGCGCACCAACCTGCAGCAGCGCGGCCATGCGGTGGATTGGTGCGTTACGCTGGCCGCCGCCTGGACGGCGCTTTGCACCGAAGGCTTTGATGCCGTGTTGCTGGATCTGGGCTTGCCCGACGGCGATGGCAGCAGCCTGCTGCAGCGCCTGCGCAATGCGCCCAAACCCACGGCGTTGGCGGCGGCGCTGCCTGACCCGGCCACGCCGGTGATCATTCTGACCGCGCGCGACGGCGTGCACGACCGCATCGAAGGCCTGGATCTGGGGGCGGACGATTACCTCTCCAAGCCTTTTGACGCGGCCGAGCTGCAAGCGCGCCTGCGCGCTCTGGTGCGGCGCGCCAGCGGCCGGGCCAACCCCTTGATCCATTACCGCGACCTGGTGCTGGACCCGGCGCAACACCAGGCGCAGCTGCGCGGCGAGCCGGTGGATTTGTCGCCGCGCGCTTTCACCATCTTGCTGATTCTGTTGCAGGCCCAGGGGCGGGTGTTGTCCCGCCAGCAACTGGAGGAGCGGTTGTACAGCTTTGATGCATCGGTCGAAAGCAATGCGGTGGAAGTGCATATCCACCATCTGCGCAAAAAGCTGGGCGCCGACTACATCCAGACCATGCGCGGCGTGGGCTACTTCATGCCGCAAGAGGTGGCATGACCGAGGGCCGCTCTGCGCAGAAACCGCCGCGCCTGCAGACGCGCATGCTGGTGTGGATTTTGGGTGCGCTGGTGGTGGTGTGGGCCAGCTTTGTGTTTTGGGCCTATCAGACCGGCGTGGAAGAGTCCGACGAGCTGACCGACGGCCACCTGGCCAGCGTAGCGGCCATGGTGCTGAACATTCCCATGGCCGATGCTGCCGCCTTGGGCAAAACCACGCCGCGCGTGCCATTGCCCGGCTTGCGGGCGCACGATTACCAGCAGTCGATGAGCCTGCAAATGTGGAATGCGCACGGCCATTTGCTGCTGAACGTGGGCGACGCACCGTTGATGGGATTTACCGGAACGGAAGACGGTTTTTTTGATGTCTCGCTGGGCGAGCAGCCGCAGCCCTGGCGCGCCTTTACCCAATGGAATGCTGAGCGCACGCGCAAGGTGACGGTCTTGGTCAGCCTGCAGGAGCGCGACGATCTGGCCGATGACATTGCCAGCCAGATGGTGTTGCCAGGCATGTGGCTGCTGCCGGTGGTCACGCTGGTGCTGGGTTTTACCATCCGCGCGGGCTTGAAGCCGCTGTACCAGCTCTCGACCGATGTGGAAAACCTGCAGCCCGAGAACAACCAGCGTCTGACCACCGGGCACAACTGGCAGGAGTTTCGCGCTGTGACGCACTCCATCAACACCTTGCTGGACCGCAACGATGCGGCGATGGAGCGCGAGCGCAAGCTGGCCAACGAGGTGGCGCACGAGCTGCGCACGCCGCTGGCGTCGATCAGCCTGCACGCCCAGGCTTTGCAAGGCGCGCTGAGCGATGCCGAGCGCCAGCAATCGGTGCAGCGCATCCGGGCAGACGCGGTGCGTGCCGGCCATGTGCTGGGCCAGATTCTGGCCTTGGCGCGCAGCAACCGGGTGGCTTTGTCGCAGCAGACGCAAAGCGTGGATCTGGCCCAGCTGGCGCGTACCGTGGCGGCCGAATACGCGCAGGCCGCCTGGGCGCATGGCGGCAGTCTGTCGGTGGAGATGCCCGAGCATCTGGGCGTCAACGGTCACACCACCTTGCTGGAAGTGGCTTTGCGCAACCTGGTGGAAAACGCGCTGCGCCACACGCCGCCGGGCACGCAGATCGAGATCCAGGGTGGCATCAGCGGCGGCCAATGCTGGCTGCAGGTGTGTGATGACGGTGGCCGGGCCGGCCAGGCAGCGGCGCCTGAGCCGGTGGACAGCCTGCACCTGGGGCACGAGATCGTGGCCCGCATCATGGCCTTGCACCAGGGCGAGTTTGCCCAGCCGGCGGCACCTGCGCCCTATACCACTTGTTACCGCCTCGGTATGCCGGCTGCGCAGGTCATTTGAGCTTGCTAAAATGCGCAGTTACCAAGCGGTTACCACGCCGCTGCAATGAACCGAGGGTGCTGCGGCGGCCGCTGCAGCGCTTTTTCTTTGTATTAGAACGGACCTGACCACCATGCCTTTGATCTCGATGCGCGAAATGCTCGACCATGCTGCCGAAAACAGCTATGGCATCCCCGCTTTCAACGTCAACAACCTGGAACAGGTCCAGGCTGTGATGGCGGCTGCCGACGAAGTGGGCGCGCCCGTGATCTTGCAGGCCAGCGCAGGCGCCCGCAAGTACGCCGGTGAGCCCTTCATCAAGCACCTGATCCAGGCCGCTGCCGAGATGTACCCCCACATCCCGCTGGTGATGCACCAGGACCACGGCACCACGCCCGACATCTGCCAAGGCGCTCTGAACCTGGGCTTCGGCTCGGTGATGATGGACGGCTCGCTGCGCGCCGACGGCAAGACGCCTTCGGACTTTGACTACAACGTCGACGTGACCCAGCAAGTGGTGGCCATGGCCCACAAGATCGGCGCTACGGTCGAAGGCGAGCTGGGCTGCCTGGGCAACCTGGAAACTGGTGACGCGGGCGAGGAAGACGGCATTGGCGCCGAAGGCAAGCTGGACCACAGCCAGATGCTGACCGACCCTGAAGAAGCCGCCGTGTTTGTGAAGGCTACGCAGTTGGACGCCCTGGCTATTGCCATCGGCACCAGCCACGGCGCCTACAAGTTCAGCCGCAAGCCCACAGGTGACATTCTGGCGATCAGCCGCGTCAAGGAAATCCACGCCCGCATCCCCAACACCCACCTGGTGATGCACGGCTCTTCTTCCGTGCCGCAAGAGCTGCTGGCCATCATCAACCAGTACGGCGGCAAGATGAAGGAAACCTACGGCGTGCCCGTCGAGGAAATCCAGGAAGCCATCAAGTTCGGCGTGCGCAAGATCAACATCGACACCGACATTCGCCTGGCGATGACCGGTGCCGTGCGCAAGTTCATGGCCGAGAACCCCGACAAGTTCGACGCCCGCGAATGGCTCAAGCCTGCCCGCGAAGCCGCCAAGCAAGTGTGCAAGGCGCGCTATATCGAGTTCGGTTGCGAAGGCCAGGGCGCCAAGATCAAGGGCTACAGCCTGGACCAAATGGCCAAGAAGTATGCGGCCGGGGATCTGGCTCAGCTGGTGAAGTAAACCAGCTGGAAGCTTTCTAAAAAACCTGTCAGCGTGAGCTGGCAGGTTTTTTTATTGGGCTCATCACGGAATCGTGAGCGGTGCCCCCTTGCTCGTGTGGCGTGTACTCTCTTGCAGGTTAGGCAGTTTTCTAACTGGCGTTGGTGGGTATTGCATGCTGCAGCTGGCCGGGACTCGCCCCGGCGGGCGACTGACTTTCTTGCTGCACGGCAAGAAAGTCAGCAAAGAAGCGTGCCCAGGTATGACTCACACTCATAGGTAACACATTAGTTCAAGGACATAGGTAACAGCTCCACGTCTTGGAAACTGCCTTCA
>NZ_JBHZGV010000035.1:0-5046 GCF_043359985.1 Comamonas trifloxystrobinivorans | reverse complement strand
GGCATCACCCCCAAACAGCGGCTGGCCATGGCCGCATAGCTCTACTTCTCAGAGCGGTGGTTTGTGGGGGGATTACCGAGGGAACAAGGACCTCGTGCAAGCTATGAGAGAGGGAGGAGAGCACGAGCTCGGCAGAAATCACTGACGTTATAGTAGCGTGAAGCTATGTGTCTGGGGTTTGCGTTTGTCACCTCTGCGCCACTGTTGGGTGAAAAAAAGCCCGCGTCATGCGGGCTGTAGCGTAACTTGCGCCAAAGTGCTTCTCCATCTCACCTCTCAGAAGCTGAGTAATCATAGACATGACAAATATTTAAAGCAACTTCAATTATCAAAACAAATGTAAGCTGGAGAGCAAGGCTGAAGCACAGTAAAAAAGAAAGCCCGCGCAATGAACTGCACCCCAAAAGTTGGACATCAATCCAACCGAAGGGGTGTTGTTCATGGCAAGGCATGGTTTCGATGTAAGAAAGGCCGCAGTTCAGGAATATACCTGTCACCAGTCATGGATCTGCACCCGGCTAGGCCGCATCGTGATCGCCGAGGGCGGCGAAGTCAGCATCGAGTGGGTCGAGGGTGAAGGCTGCTCCTGTCGCGACCTAGCTGCCCAGACGTGCATCTATGGCGCTCGTGTCCTGGGCAGGCATTAAGAACTATGGAGTGGCCTGGAGGCGGGCGATTGGTGGTGAGTTGATCTCCAAGATGCCTCTAAAGAGGTGCATTAAATTTTTCAATTGTTGAAATTTGACATATCGTAAAAACTGGATAATGCGCATCCGCTTAACTTGCTATCAGCGATAGACAGTTTGCCTTCCAAGAATTGGAGGTAAGAATGCTTCCGGAAATTGTTGTCAATCCAGGTTCAAAGTCAGACACCTGCTCCATCGTTTTGGAGAAGGGCAGTACCTTGATCGGCAGGGGAAAAGAATGCGAAGTTTTCTTGGATGATCCGAGTATCAGCCGAGACCATGGTGCATTCGTCTACCTCCTGGGAGTCTTGATGATCGAGGACCACTGCAGTACAAATGGCACGTTTGTCAATGACATTAGGGTTAAGCGTCAGGTGTTGTACTCAGGAGACATAGTGAAAGTTGGCCAGTTGGAGATTGCGATAAAGATCGGATCGGGGTTCGGCGACGACTTGCTACGTGCAACCGGACCATCTGCGGCATAAACAGACTAGTAAGCCCCTCTTTGTTGATTTCCACGCAAACCTGACCCACCGGGGGTTGCAGGGTCATTTCTGCGTGGAAATCAACACAATCACAGTCCAGTGTCCGAGTGGCGGTGAAGGCCAATACAAGCCGTTAAATGCCTCCTATCCTGAGCCGCCGCTTCGCCCTCGATCAATAACAGTCGGGAGGCCCCAAAAAGGGCTAGAAAGTTGCTAGCCGCATTGCAGATCACACAGGCTTTATTCAAAAGACTGCGCTACGCGGCAGCTAGAGCAGCCAAGTGAATATCCGCCGCCCCTTGAGTGCTGGCTGCATTCACATGGTCAAAATAATCGTACCAGCCGCTGGCTTTGATGCCCGCCAGTAGAGCGTCACGAGCGCTTTGGTCGGGAAAGCGCCAAATACCAAGGAATGTATGCGCGGTTCCTTGGTCGATGTTGGAGTCCGTTTTTGCCAGGGAGAGGATTTCGACACCGAGGCTGGAGAGTTGATTCAATGCGAGTCCGATGCCGCGAAGAAAGTGTTGCCTTTGTTCGGCAGGCAGTGCGAGCCAAGCCGAATTGGGAGTATAGAGCTCTACGAGGTAATGAGACATGGTTCCACTTTCACTTGAGATTGCGCAGTGCGCGTTGACATATACGATGTGTGGCGGCGGCTTGGGAGCTTTGAAGCCATTGAGCACAGATGTCCTGCACCCAGGCTGGCTGGTCCTTAGCGGCATCGTTGAGCCAATTGGCGACCGAGTCCTGCACGTAGACCGAAGGGTCGTTACTCAGTGCTGAGAGCAAAGGCAGCGCTTGCTCGGGCGATCGTTTGAGCTGTGAGACATGCGTGCTCCACACCCCGCGGGGACGCAAAACCTCGCACGCGAAACGTCGGACACGTTCAGAAGAATCTTGTGTCCATGGCATCAGCTGTGCGATAGCCGTCGGTAGGTCTTGCACCAGGTGCGGTCGCATTGCCATCCAAGCCCATTCACGCACACCAAAATGGGCGTCGTCTGCCAGCGGACGCATTGCGGCCAGCCGTACACCGAGATCTAGGTTAGGCTGAGCACCGATCATAAAGCACGCCCAGCCTCGTACAATATCGGCGCGGTGCGTTTGGCATTGTGCGATGCCCTCAGTACCCAAGGCATCCAGCAAGACTGAGCCGATACGGGCCATGCGTTTGACCACACCCAGTTGGCAGGCTTCATCGATCGTGCTCAGTGCTTGAGCTGTAAGTGCCGGAAAGAGTGTTCGTGCCAGTACAGCCTGGTCGACTGCCAGACATTCAGCCAGCGTTGCACATTGCAACTCCCCGCGCGACAGCGCATGCAGAACGTCCGTAGGAATGTCAACGGTTCGCGTCGCACCCTTGCGGATTTGATCCTTCATGACTCAGTGTCCGTATTCGGGCCTCGTACTTTCTCCAACAGCGCTGCCAGCTGCTTTCGCTCATCTACAGGCAGGTTGCCAAACAGGCCTGCAATCCACCGGCCATGCTGGTCGATAACGGTACTGGCGAGTTGTTTACCTTTTGAGGTGAGCCGAATGCACAGTGCACGGCGGTCTTCGGCGTTGGCGTGACGTTCAATCAGACCCTCACGCTCCAGTCCGTCTAAGAGGCCGGTCACCGTGGCGCGGGTGACGCCAGCCTGTTCGGCCAGCGCGTTGGGAGCGAGTCCGTCAGGCGCCACATCGAGAAGGAACAACAGCACAAAGCGCCCCTCAGACAAACCATGAGGGGCCAGCAAAGCAGCACAGTCGCGGTCGATGTTTGCAGCCATCGACAGCACAGCTGAATGCCATCCACATCGGGAAGTTTGCGTCTTTGTGCTTCTTCAATTAGCGCCTGGTACTTCTGTTCAAATCTCATTAGTCAGCCTAAATATAATATGGCGACTAATTATATAATGAACGTAACGTCGTGACAAATGGACAAGCATCACTTCCAGCGACGTCGACTGTGCTTCCGTTCACACGAAATGACAGCGAACAACCTGCAGCCCATTGGACTGAACTTGACCGTCAATGTCCGCTCCACGCAGGAAACCTTTCGATGAGCAGGAGCCTGGATCAAAGCCCGAGTGCCTGCTACGGAGTCAAGTCACAATAAATGTTCAAGCTGCGGCAATCGCTGCTCAGCAGTCGCAGGATGACGCGGCTTGAGCGGCTGCAATGGGTCGGGTGCAGTCCATCAAGTGGCCGGGTTTGAACTGGCACATCTGGCTAGTTTCGCTGTAATTTGCATTTAACATTCCGCTGTCCAACTTCTGGGGGGCAGTTCACACTGGGGATGCTCTCTTTTCATTTATGCGGCGCCAATCACGACGGGGACCTAAGTGGCTGGTCTCCACTAGTCATTACAGAGGAACTCGTAACCATTAGACACGAGTGGCACGGTACAAAAATCTTGAACTAAGCAAATGCCGTTGCTAAAGCGTGCATATCCGGCATCACAGGCGCATCCAGACGGACTTGTGGAATTGTTTGATTCAGCGGTGCCGCAAGCTGGAGGCGCTGGAACACATATTCCATCTTGAAGTATCTCGTCGGCACCGCAGGTCGGAGGAACTGCAACACATATGCCATCCTGCAGCACTTCATTGACACCACAGGTCGGAGGAACTGCAACACATATGCCATCCTGCAGCATCTGATTGGCACCACAAGACGTAGCCGCACAGACAGCGGTTCCAGAGCACGAACCCCCGACAGCCAATGTTGATCCATCATTGCATCCAGCAAGCGCGGGCTTCACACTACTAACGATCAACGGTCTACCCGAACTGTTGGTAAAAGTGATCACCTCACCATTTGTCACTGATGTCGTCAGGCTTTCGCCATTGGGGTTAGTGAGCCCGACGACTGCAGCATATGCCCGCTGCACTAGCCCGCCTCCACCATAGTTCGCCAGCGTAGCAGCTGTCAACAGCAACGCAAGCGCCATTATGCGCGCTCCTGGAAACTTGCCTCTACGCCACGCTACGAAAGCAACGGCAACTGCTAGTAGCGCTATCCCTATCAGAGAGAGAGAAGGAACTGAGTTAACCGGGGGTGTCAAAGCGCTAGGCGCTGTGGTGATCGAGTACTCACAGGTCTGCGCCCACACAGAACCCAGCGTTGTAGCAAACAACGTCGTGACACTCAATCGACCAAGGTGTCTGTAGAAATTGTAATTGATAGGCATCTTGAACTCTCTTTTTAAGGGTGGGAGTGCTCACATCGTAACAAAATTGTGCAAATTAGATGATTTATGAAATTTAACAAACGTCAATGTTTGATTGATGTCGGATCAACAACCCGGGATGCAGCACCTAGTCGAACTAGTTGAATTCTTGCATCACTTCGACATTCTCTCATTTACTTCGAGTCATCGACACTAACAGATGGTTGCACAGACTACATGGACAAACCATCGTGCGACTGCGCATCGTACGAGGCAGATGTGGCTTCCCGGGCAAAAGTGACTCAATCCTTCGCAGACTAGTGAATTTCAGCCCTCGTATTGAGAGAAGACGGTCAGGGTAGGCTTCAACGGCTTGTTCGATAGTTGTGATGCCATGCGAAAACAAAAGCCTCTTTAGAGGAGGAGGCAACGTGTTCAGCGAATTGATCATGAGACTATCTCGCACCTTAAGAAACGCAACCTCATGGGTGGCAAAGACTCACTAAAAAAGGAGCTAATCCTATTGAAAAGACTGTCGCGCAAGTTTGAGAGGGAGGATGGGAGAGAACGACTTGGCAACAATCGCCAGTGCAATATTAGCGTATAGCTATCTATCAAGAAGATGTGTTTGACATTTCTTTGCAGGTAATCCCCCCGCAATTCCAGCGCGCTGAGAAGTAGAGACTCTCACAGGAGAATCTCTACCATGAAGAAATCACGT
>NZ_JBHZGV010000034.1:0-14777 GCF_043359985.1 Comamonas trifloxystrobinivorans | reverse complement strand
TGCGATATTGCGAACAAGAAAGGCATTTGATATGAAATTACACGAACAAAGTACTTGACGGGCACGACAGTATCTACAGAGGTAGCCATCACTTGCCGCTGCGCGTCCGTGACAAACCCGGCAAGTCATTGCAAACTATATGCACAACGCCAGTGAGAAAAACACCCTCCCCAATCTGCGCACAGCGCAGAAGCCCTCCCCAGGGCGCGGACGCCATCGCTCCACGCCCCACCCTCACGCCGCCGCGTGAAAAAAAACGCCACCTCGGTTGGCAGAGGTGGCGCAAAGTCGGTAGCAGGTGGAGTGCATTCACTACCGACAAGGAGGACAGTTTGGGAGCCCGCACCAGCTCCCTTACGCTTGCGTGCTCAGAACGCTGCGGGGCGCCATTTGAGCAGGCTCTTTTCCAAGCGGGTGAGCAAAAAGTCGGCACCCAAAGCCACGACAGCTAGCACGATCATCGCGGCGAACACGCCGCTGGCGTTGAACGCGCCTTGGGCGGTGGAGATCAAGAGGCCAATGCCTTCTTTGGCGCCCAGAAATTCGCCCACCACGGCGCCCACCAGGGCGAAGCCGAAGCTGACGTGCAGGCTGGCCAGAATCCAGGACATGGCCGAGGGGATGACGACCGAGAGCGTGAGCTGGCGGGGAGATGCACCCAGAATTTGTGCATTGGCGATCATGTATTTGTCGGCTTCACGCACGCCTTGGAAGGCGTTGGCAAACACCACAAAGAACACCATCACCACGGCCAGCGCCACTTTGGAGGCCATGCCCAGGCCCAGCGCGATGACGAAGACCGAGCCCAGCACCACGCGAGGGATGGAGTTGGCGATCTGGATGTAGATGCTGAACACGTCGGACAGCAGCTTGTTGCGGCCCAGCACAATGCCGCAGATGACGCCGGCGACCGAGCCGATCAAAAAGCCGATCACGGTTTCTTCCAGCGTGACCAGCACTTGCTGCCACAGCGGGCCTTGCGAGGTGCCGTCGCGCAGCCATTCGACGATCTGGTTCCAGATCATCGAGGGCATGGAGTAGAAGAAGGGGTCGATCCACTTCATGCGGGCCGAGAGTTCCCAGCCGCCCAGCACCACCACCAGCACCAGCAGGCGCAGGCCGATGATCATGTGTTTGCGGCGTTTGATGGCGGCCTGGGCGAGCGCCGATTCCTGGGCCAGCGCGGCGTCGCTGATGGCGTTGGGCACCGTGGCGGCACGGGCTGGCTCGCTGTAGGCGGCCTGGGCAGAGAGCGTGATGTCGGACATGGCAGTCTCCAAATAGGGGGTGGCGGTGGCAGCGGTTTATTGGATGACGACTTCTTCGCGCAGGTCGTCCCAGATGCGTTTGGACAGGTCGATGAACTGCTGGTCGTAGCGCACTTCGCTCATCACGCGGGGGCGCGGCAGGTCGATCTCGTAGACGCGCTTCAAGGTGGCGGGCCGTGCCGAGAGCACGAACACGCGGTCGGCCAGCGCAATGGCTTCTTCCAGGTCGTGCGTGACAAACACCACCGAGCCGCCGGTGCCCGACCACAGGCGCAGCAGCTCGTCTTGCATGAGGGTGCGGGTTTGCATGTCGAGCGCCGAGAAGGGTTCGTCCATCAACAAGATTTCGGGCTGGTTGATGAAGGTTTGCGCCAGTGCCACGCGTTTGCGCATGCCGCCCGAGAGCTGGTGCGGGTAGTGGTTGCCAAACTTGCCCAGGCCCACGCGGTGAATCCATTCGTCGGCCAGTTGCAGCGCCTGGGCCTTGGGCGTGCCACGGAAGATGGGGCCGGCCGCCACGTTTTCGCGCACCGACTTCCAGGGGAAAACGGCATCGGCCTGGAAGACGAAGCCAATGCGCGGATCGATGCCGGTGACGGGCTGGCCCATCACCTGCACATGGCCGACCGTGGGCTTGAGCAGGCCGGTGATCATGTTCAAGGTGGTGGATTTGCCGCAGCCGGTGGGGCCGACGATGGCAATGAATTCGCCTTTGGCCACGCGCATGGAGAAGTTGCGCAAGGCAATGGTGGCATTGCCGTCGGCCGAGATGAAGCGCAGCGAGACATCGTCAAACTCGATCGCGGCATCGGCGCTGTGGCCGGGCGCCAGAGCGCCGGCGCTCTGGCTGCGGGTTGCGGCGCTGGTGGCCATGGGGGCGGTGAAGGACATGGGGCTTCTCCTGAGAGCTTGGTGTGGGGCTGGGCGCTGCGCCTTACTTGGCGGCCAGGAAGGCGTTGGTGTAGGTTTTGCTCAGGTCGATATGCGCGCTTTTGACCTGGGGCTTGTACGCGGCCAGCACCTTGAGCACGGTTTCGGGGCCGCCCTCGGGCATCTTGGCGTCTTTGGTGAACATGGGCAGCGAGGCTTTGAGTGCCGTCACGTACAGCTCTTTGTCGTTGCCGTAGTAATCCTTGGGCATCTTCTCGGCGATTTCTTCAGCGCTGTGGGTGCTGATGTACTGCATGGTTTTGCCAAAGGCGCGGGCCAGTTTGGCGGCCTGGTCTTTGTGGCTGTCGGCCCATTCGTTGCGCACGTACAGGCTGGCGGCCGGGTAGAGGCCACCGAGCGCGGCTTGCGTGCCCGCTTCGCTGCGCATGTCTACCAGCACTTGCGCATCGCCCGTCTTGAGCATTTGCGAGACGGTGGGCTCGGTGGTCATGCCGGCCTGGATGCGGTCTTGCTTCATGCCGGCGATGAAGGAGTTGCCAGCGCCCACGGGCAGCAGCGAGTAGTCTTTGCTGGCCACGCCCTGTTTGTCGACCAGGTAGCGGGTGAGGAACTCGGTGGACGAGCCCAGACCGGTGACGCCCAGGGTTTTGCCCTTGGCATCGGCCATGGATTTGAAGCCGCCAGCCGCCGCCTTGGTGGAGACCAGCTCCACCTCACCCGGCACCTTGCAGAACACGGCGATCGCCTCGATCTCCTTGCCCTTGGCCTGCAAATCAATGGTGTGGTCGTAAAAACCGACCACGCCTTGCACCGCACCGGCGATGAGCTGGTTCTCGGCATCGACGCCGGCGGGCTGCGATTGCAGCTCGACCTTGAGGCCCTCTTCCTTGAAGTAGCCCAGCGCTTCGGTGAGCTTGGCCGGCAGGTAGATGATTTTGTTGATGCCGCCCACCATGATGGTGACGGTGTCGCTGTCAGCGGCTTGCGCCGGGCTGGCCAAAGCGGCAACGGCGGCGGCGGCCAGAGCAGCCAAAGTGGCGCGGCGGGAGGCTTGGAATCGGGACATGGTGCATCTCCTGTGGTGGTTCAATCTGGTGCACCGCCGCCTGCTTGTGGGCCCTGCCGGGCTGGCCGCATAATGCACCGCTTGTGAACCAAGTCTAGAAATCGCCCCCTTTCAGTGCGCTTTCGCTGCACTGCAATATTTTTAGGTGTTAACCCTGGTTCTCTGTTTTTTCTGCACGCAGCCCTCGCATGAAAATTCTTTTGGTCGAAGACAACCTGGAGCTGGGCCAGTCGCTGGCCGAGTTGCTGCGCCAGCACGCTTTTGTGGTGGACCATGTGGAGCGCGGCGATGCGGCCGACCAGTTGCTCACCCAGTCGCACTACGACCTGCTGTTGCTCGACCTGAACCTGCCGCACATGACGGGCAAGGCCCTGCTGCGCCGCCTGCGCGAGCGCGGCGATGCGCTGCCGGTGATCGTGCTGACGGCCAGCGATTCGCTCGACCAGAAGGTGCTGTGCCTGGAGATCGGCGCCGACGACTACCTGGTCAAACCCGTGCAGATCCGCGAGCTGCTGGCCCGCATGCAGGCCATTGCCCGGCGCCAGATGCCGGGGCGCGAGAACCTGGTGCGCTGCGGCAATTTGCAGCTCGATCTGCGCACGCGCTTGTTCAGCGTGAACGGTGAAGAGCTGCCGCTGCCGCCGCGCGAGCGCAGCGTGCTCGAAGCTTTGATGCTGCAAAACGGCAGCGCCCTGCCCAAGCAGCGCTTGATGGATGTGATTTTTGGCATGGACGAAGACGCCAGCGCCGATGCGGTGGATTTGTACGTGCACCGGCTGCGCAAAAAGCTGGAAGCCAGCGACGCCACCATCATGACTTTGCGCGGCGTGGGCTATTTGCTCAAACAAAAGCTGGCCGCCAGCGACTGAGGCGCCCCATGTTCCACAGCCTGCGCGCCCGCCTCGCCCTGTGGTTGCTGCTGCCGCTGGCTTTGCTGGTGGCGCTGTGCGGCTGGTTTGCGCACGAACACGCCGAGGACGCGGCCGATTACGTGCAAGACCACGACCTGCTGTCGTCGGCCAAGATCCTGGCCGACCGGCTGATCTGGGAAGACGGCGATGTGCACGCCAGCGTGCCGCCGGCGGCGCTGAGCCTGTTCATGTCGCCCGCACGCGACCAGGTGTTTTTGAGCGTGACCGATACCCAAGGCCAGTTGCTGGCCGGGCAGCCGGATTTTCCGCAACCGCAGCCTTTGCAGCTGACCGGCAGCGACAACGCGCAGTGGTACGACGCCACCTGGCAAGGCCTGCCGATACGCGCCGTGGTAACGCGCCGCTCCATGTACGACGTCGCGGGCGCGCGCGAGATCACCATCATGGTGGGCAAAACCACGCACAGCCGAGACAACATGGTGCACACCTTGTGGTGGCCGACGATGGAATACCTGCTCTGGGCCTTGGCGCTGGCGGTGCTGGTGAGCGCCACCGCCTTGACGCTGGAGCTGCGCCCGCTGCTGCGCATGGCGCGGCAATTGGCCGAGCGGCCGGCGAAGGATTTGGACTTTCACCTGGATTCGCGCCGCCTGCACCAGGAGCTGCGCCCGCTGACCGATACCGTCAACCAGTTTGCCCGCACCATCCGCGCCCAGGTGGCCCGGCAGCGGCAGTTCATATCGGACGCCGCGCACCAGCTGCGCACGCCGCTGGCCATCCAGGCCAATACGCTGGAGCAGGCGCTGGGCCAGAGCGAGGCCGAGCTGGCCCGCCTGAGCGTGGCCCAGCGTATTGCCGTGCTGCAACGACTGCAGCGCAGCAACCAGCAGCTGATCAACACCACCAACCAGTTGCTCACGCTGGCCCAGGCCGAGCAAGTGCCGGGCACGCATGCGGCGCAGTGGCTGGATCTGCGCCAGCTGTGCCTGCACTGCCTGGAGCAGCTGGCCCCGGCGGCCGAGCAAAAGCAGATCGACCTGGGCTGGGACGAGCGCTGCGAGCCGGCGCTGCAAGGCGATGCGCGGGCTTTTTCGCTGTTCAGCAGCAATCCCCTGCTGCCCGAGCTGATCAGCAATCTGGTGGACAACGCCCTGCGCTACACGCCCGCGCATGGCCATGTGACGCTGGGCCTGAGCGCCGAAGCCGCACAGCTGCGCCTGTGGGTAGAGGACGACGGCCCTGGCATTCCGCGCCAAAGCCGCGACCGCGTGTTTGAGCGCTTTTACCGCCTGCAGACCGACAGCCAGGGCAGCGGCCTGGGCTTGGCCATCGTGCAAGAGATAGCCCGCGCCAGCGGCGCCAGCATTGCGCTGGAAGACGCCCGCCCAGACGCACAACGCCCCGGCCTGCGCGTGCAGGTGCGCTTTGCGCGCCAGCCTGGCGCCTGAGCACCCTGCCATAACCGCTGCGCCCGCCCCTGTTGGCCGCAACCGACAGGCAGCTTGCGTTTGCAAACGGCTTGCGCACAATGGCGGTGTTTCAAACAGATACACCGTCCATGCCTAGTAACAACGCCCGGTTTCTCCTCGCCAGCACCTTGGCTGCCAGCTGCGGCTGGGCCAGTGCGCAAGCCTCGGTCAGCCTGTATGGCCTGGTGGATACCAGCGTGGAATGGGTGAACCGTGTGGGCCCGGAGCGCGACACGCTCACGCGCATGCCGAACCTGTCGGGCAGCTCGCCCTCGCGCCTGGGCCTGCGCGGCCGCGAAGACCTGGGCGGCGGCCTGAGCGCGCAGTGGGCGCTGGAGATGGGCATTGCCACCGACAGCGGCGCCATCAACAACGGCAACCGCGCCTTTGGCCGCCAGGCGGTGCTGGGCCTGCATGGCGACTGGGGCAGCCTGAGTGTGGGGCGGCAGTACAACATGCTGTTCTGGTCGATGATCGGGGCCGATGTGATCGGGCCCAGCATGCACAGCATGGCCAGCCTCGACGGCTACATTCCCAACGCCCGCGCCGACAACTCGCTGGCCTACCGGGGCCGCTGGGGCGCCTGGTCGGCCGGCGCCACTTACAGCTTTGGCCGCGATGTGGTGAACGCCGGCCCAAGCCCGGCCGGCGCCAATTGCGCAGGCGAAAGCGCCGTGGACAAGCAGCGCTGCCGCGAATGGTCGGCCGCTTTGCAGTGGGACAGCCCGCAAGGCGGCGTGGCGCTGGGGCATTTGCAGCAAAACGGCGGCCCGGGCGCATTTGCCGGCCTGATGAGCAGCCAGATGCAAGACCGCCGCAGCTGGCTCACCGGCTACGCCAAGTTTGACCAGCTCAAGCTCGGTGCCGGCTTTATCCAACGCCGCAACGACGCTGCGGCCACTCCGCGCAGCCAGCTGTGGTTTTTGGGCGCCACCTACCAGACCGGGCCGTGGACGCTGGACAGCCAGTTCAGCCAGCTGCGCGTAGCGCACAGCTCCGATCGCGGCCAGTTGCTGGTGCTGCGTGCGGCTTACCACCTCTCCAAGCGCACGGCGGTGTATGCATCGCTGGGCCATGTACGCAACAATGGGCAGGCAGCGTTCAGCGCCAGTGCAGCCGCCGCTGGCAGCCTGCCGCTGGCGGGCAGCCAGCAAAGCGCCGTGGGTGCAGGTTTGCGCCACAGTTTTTAATGGATTTCTGATCAGATTTCTGAGCCGCTTTCTCGGCGTTACACTGGCGCCGCGATGACTTTTTCCACCTATATCGGCCGCTTTGCGCCTTCGCCCACCGGGCCGCTGCATGCGGGCTCGCTGGTCGCAGCGCTGGCGTCCTGGCTTGATGCCCGTGCCCACCAAGGGCGCTGGCTCGTGCGCATTGAAGACATCGATCCGCCGCGTTGCCCGCCGGGCACGGACCAGCGCATCTTGCAGCAGTTGCACGCGCTGCATTTGCATGCCGACGAGCCGCCGCAATGGCAATCGCAACGCTACGAGCTCTACGCCAACGCACTGAGCCAACTGCAAGAAGCAGGCTGGGCCTACGCTTGCGCTTGCACGCGGCGCGATATGGATGCGGCGCTGGCCGCCCAAGGCATTCAGCACGAGCGCCACGGCGAGCGCCCTTACCCCGGCACTTGCCGCGACGGTTTGCATGGCAAGGCCGGGCGCAGCTGGCGCTTCCACACCCAGCGCTACCAGCACAAGCTGAGCGCCAGCCCGCAGCCCGTCAGCCCGGCTTTTCATTTCGAAGACTCGCAACTGCACTGGCAAGACCGGCGCCTGGGCGCGCTGGAGCAAGATGTGGCCACCACTGTGGGCGATTTTCTGCTGCAACGCGCAGGCGATCTGTGGGCTTACCAATTGGCCGTAGTGGTGGACGATGCGGCCCAAGGCATTACCGACGTGGTGCGCGGCGCCGACCTGGCCGACAACACGCCGCGCCAGCTGCTGCTGCAACACGCGCTGGGCCTGCCCGCGCCGCGCTATCTGCACACGCCGCTGGTGCTGCAACCCGATGGCGAAAAGCTCTCCAAACAACACGGCGCGGCCGCTGTAGACACCAGCACGCCGGAGTTGTGCTTGCAGGCGCTGCAACAAGCGGCGCAGTTTCTGGGCCTGCCTGCCAGCTCGGCCAGCAGCATGGATGCGGCGCTGGCCGAATGGGCCGGGCAATGGCAACGCCTGCCCTGGGGCGCTACATGAAGTTGCGCGTGTGCAGCGCGGCCAACTCCTCGGCCTGGGCCTTGTCAAAACCCAGGCGAACCAGCTTGGTGTAACGGCCGTCGGCCATGTCTTGCATGAGCTGCTGCACGCGCTGCGTACCACGCGCCAAGGCGGGCGGCGAGAGCTCACCCGCGGCCACGAGGATGAGCGAATCAAACACTTCTTCGTTCAGACCCGAGGTGCCGGCCAGCGCATCGTGGCGCGATTCCACCGCTTGTGCGAGCCGGTATTTGAACGCCGGCTCTTGCTTCAAGCGCTGCAACAGGTGCGACATGCCCAGCGCCACATGGCGCGCCTCGTCGCGTGCGGCCAAGCGGCAGATTTGGCGCGTGAGCGGATCAGGCGCATCGGTTTGCAAAAACTGCAAGAGGTTGACAAAGGTGCCCTCGCCCAAGACCGAGAGCAAAAAGCCGGCAACGGAAAAGTCTTTTTCCTCCAGCAGGATTTGCAGCGACGCCTGGCCGCCGGCCGTGGACAGTGCCGGCTCGCGCCCGTGGCGGCGAATGCGGCGCGTGAAGACGTCGATATGGCGCGCCTCGTCGGCCACCTGGATGGCCAGCGCCGCCTGCAGCTCGCGGTAGTGCGGGTGCAGCTCGCCCAGAAAACGCGCCGGCACGATGAGCGCAGCGTTCTCGTTCTCAACCATGTAAGTCATGATCTGCACGATGGCGTCTTCCACCGGCGCTGGCGGCTCGGGGGCGTTGCTCCAGTCGATATCGGTATCGGCGTTCCACTGCGCGGCCACGGCCTGGGCGTACAGATCGCCCGCGTTGTCGCTCCAGAAATCAGCCTTCTCGCTGAGCCGAAACGCAAAAGCCGGTGCGCCCTGCTCCACCGCCGCGCCCCGCGCTGCCAGGCCCCAGCGCGGTTGCGCATGGTCGGCCACAGCACCGGCCAAGCCTGCGTCGCTGTGGCCGGTTTGCGCTGCGCCACGCCAGCGGCCGGTTTGCATCGCGCCTTTGCACACTTGCAATTGCGGCAGTTGCAACCAGCCGGGCGGGGTTTGCAAAGCATGGCCTTGGGCTTGGCACCAGGCCGCCAGTTGCGCATGCCAACCCGGCGCCGAGCCTTGTACCAGCACGCTTTCGCCTACCGCCACACCGGCCAATGCGTGTTTGACGAGCAGGTGTGCGCCCGCGTCAAAGCCCAGACTTTGCAGGTCTACCAACACGGCCGTCATGCCAGTGGCATGCCGCACAGAGCGCGGCCGATAAAGTCGTAAAGCACATCCGAGGTGGGGCCCATCACGCTGGCCGCACGGGCGTCGCGGAACAGGCGCTCAATGCCCAGCTCTTTGCGGAAAGCCGCGCCACCGCAGATGCGCATGGCGGCGTCGGTCACTTCCAGCGCAGCCTCACCGGCGCTGGCCTTGACCTCCAGCACGCGCAGCATGGCATCGGGGCGGCCGGCAGCCAACGCGGCCAAGGTGTCGTCGCGCAAAGTACGCGCCTGGTCGGCACGGATGCGCGCCCGCGCCAGGTAAGCGCGGATGGTGGGCAGATCGGCCAGGCTGCTGCCGCTTTCGGCAAAGCGGTTGCCAGTGATGTGGGTGGTGGCGCGCGCCAGCACGCCGTCCATCAGGCCGACCGAGGTGGTGGCGATCAGGGTGCAGAACACGGGCAGCTCGTCGCCGTTCATGATGTCGCCGCCTGCGCCGTCCGCACCCAACCGTGCGCTAAGTGGCACGCGCACGTTCTCAGCCGCAATGGGCGCCGAGGCATTGCCGCGCAAGCCCATGCCATCGAACAACTGCGGGCCCGAGAGGCCGGGCAAGCGGCTGTCCACCAGCCACAAAGTGGACGGCCCAGCGGCGGCGACAGGTTGCGAAGACCAGACGTAAGAGTCGGCCTGCTGCGCCGAGGTGACCATGCTTTTGCGCGCATCAAGCAGCACATGCTCAGCGCCATCGGCACGCGCCGTACTGACTGGCGCCCAGAAGTGGCTGCGCGAGCCCGCCTCTGACCAGGCCAGCGTGGTGACATGCTGGCCCGCCGCAATGGTGCGGCGCACTTCGGGCTGGCCGTATTTCTCGATCAGGACCGTGCCCGCGTAGTGCATGGTCAGCACCATCGCGGTAGAAGGGCAATCGCGTGCAATGCGCTCAATGACCTGCACCGCCTCGGGCAAACCCAGGCCCAGGCCGCCCACTTCCTGGCTGCTGAGCAGGCCCAGCAAGCCGGCCTGGCCCAGTGCGTCGAGCGCCGCACGCGGGTAACGGGCCTCGCGGTCGGTATCAGCCGCTTGCGGGGCGATGGTGTTGGTGACAATGCTTTCGAGCGCGTTCAGGTAATCGGTCATGGAGGTCTCCACTTTTTGCTTGTTGTAGTGGTTGCAGGGCTCAGTATTGGTAGCCTTGCACGGTGATGCGGCCGGTGGCGTCGTAGAACTGCTCGTCGCGCACGGCACGCTCCAGCAACTGGTAGCCGCTGGCACGGCCCGGGTGCCAGACCTTGAGGCCTTCGAGCTCCAGCAAGGGGCGCACCTCGGGGTCGTCCCACGACATGCCCAGCAGCAGCTCACGGAAACGGTCCGAATCCTGCTGCGTGATGCTGGGGCCGGTGGTCATGTTGCAATGGTCAAAAGCGCCTGAAGTGGCCAGCACCCGGGTTTTGCCAGCAGGCAGCGTGCCTTCGGCGGCAAAGGCCTGGTAGTTTTTTGCCACCATCCACGAAGCATCAATCTCGCCCGCCACCATGGCTTTGGCGGCATCGCGCTCGCCGCCGATGTGGTCGCCATGCTTGCCGCCCAGCACATCGAAACGGCGCGCCGTGTAGTCTTTGCCAGCCACCAGCCCAGCCTGGCGCAAGTGGTCCAGCGGGATCAAGGTGGCTTGTGGCGAATCTATAGCGCCAAAGCCCACGGTCTTGCCACGCAAATCGTCTAGCGCTTGCACCGGGCTGTTGGCGGGCACGACGAGCACGGATTGCACGTCCAGATCGGTATCGCGCATGGCGATGGATTCCACCTGCTGGCCGGCCGCTTTGGCCATGAGCTCGGCACGCACATAGGCCAGCGGCGAGTTCCAGGCCAATTGCACCTCGCCGCTCAGGAGCGCTTCGGTCAGGGTTTCGTAGTTGGAGTAGAGCACGTAGTCGAAGTACAGGCCGCGCTCGATAAAGTAGGCCTTGAAGCCTTCCCAGATGGTGACGACCTTGGGCGCATAGGCCACGGCACCGAGTTTCAGCACAGAGTAGGAAGCAGTCATGGGTTTGCCTTTCGCTTGGCGAGGGTGGAGAAAACGGACAAAAAACCGGCGCGCCCTCAGGCGGCGGCATCACACAGGGCTTTGCCCAGCATGTCGTAGATGACATCGGTGGTGGGCGCCATCACCGATGCGGCGCGGGCGTCGCGGAACAAGCGCTCAATGCCCAGCTCTTTGCGGAAAGCCGCGCCACCGCAAACGCGCATGGCGGTGTTGCTGACTTCAAGCGCCGCCTCAGCCGCAGCGGCCTTGCTTTGCAAGAGGCGCGTACGGGCATCGGCGCGCTGGGCCAGTACAGCGTTGACAGCGTCGTCACGCAAAAGCTGGGCCTGGTCTGCCAGCAGTTGGGCCTTGGCCAGGTAAGCGCGGATGGTGGGCAGATCGGCCAGGCCGCCGCCGCTTTCGGCAAAGCGGGTGCTGGCTACGTGCTGCACGGCGCGGCGCAGAATGCCTTGCATCAGGCCGACCGAGGTGGTGGCGATCAAGGTGGTGAAGTACGGCATCAGGTACTGGGCTTTGACGGCTTCGCCCGCGCCATCGTCGCCCAGCCGGCAGCGGCTGGAAACGGCCACGTTCTGCGCCGCAATCGGCGACGAGGCATTGCCCCGCAAGCCCATGCCGTCAAAAGCCTGCGGCACGCTCAGCCCGGGCAAGCGGCTGTCCACCAGCCACAAGGTATTGCCTTCGCCCTGGCTGGCGCGCGAGATCCAGACGTAAGAGTCGGCCTGGCCGGCCGAGGTGATCATGCTTTTGTGCGCGTTCAGCAGCACCGTGTCTTCGCCCTGCGCAGCAGCGGTACCCGTGGGCGCCCAGATGTGGCTGCGCGAGCCCGATTCGGACACCGCCAAGGTCGTAATGTGCTCGCCCTGCGCAATGGCGCGGCGCACCTGGATGTCGGCAAACGGCTCGATCAAGGCCACGCCGCAGTAGTGCATGGTCAGCACCATCGCGGTACAAGGGCAGTCTTGCGCGATGCGCTCCACCACTTGCACGGCCTGGCGCAAACCGCCGCCCATGCCGCCTACCTCGGGCGCGCTGATCAGGCCCAGCAAACCGACACGGCCCAATGCCTGGAGCGCCTGACGCGGGTAGACAGCCGCCTGGTCGGTATGGCTTGCAGCAGGCGCGATGACGTCGCGCACGATGGGCTCGACGAGGGACAGAACTTCCATGGATTCTCCAGCCAATGGCGCCATGGCAGGCTGGAGCGAAGACAACGGGGCCGCCAAACCGAAACCGGTTGCGGCAGGCAGACCCATCTTGGGCAGACGGGTGGCGGCCCCGCTTTGTCCTCTGTCCCACACAGACCTGCAATAACGACAGACAAACAATGCTGGCAGCGATTATAGGGAGACATTCCTGCCCGGCTGCCCAGCCCGAAAGGCTTGAGCGCCGGCTGCCGGCCGGAAAAATCTACAATAGCGGCTTTTTCTGCGGCTCGGCCGCTTTGCCCCCGCTTCTGCAGCGCCCTGCGCCTGCCCGTGCTTTTGACCATGCAAGAACCATCCACGCCCTCGACCGGGGCCGCCGCCGAACCCATCATCACCAACGCCGCCGACGCCAGCAGCGCGCCCGGCCATGCGCCCGCAGGCGTGGCCTTCCCCAAGACGATTCGCTCTTACGTGCGCCGCGCCGGCCGCACCACCACCGGCCAAGCCAAGGCTTTTGAAGAGTTTGGCGAGCAATACGTGCTGGAATACACCGGCCAGCCGCTCGACGCAGAAGCGGCCTTTGGCCGCAGCGCACCGTTGATTCTGGAGATCGGCTTTGGCATGGGCGAGGCCACGGCCCACATCGCCCGCGTGCGCCCGGACGACAATTTTCTGTGCTGCGAAGTGCACGAGCCCGGCGTAGGTGCCCTGCTCAAGCGCATTGGCGAGCAAGACATCACCAACATCCGCATCTTCCAGCACGACGCTGTGGAGGTGCTCGAGAACACGCTGCAACCGGGCATGCTGGACGGCGTGCATGTGTTTTTCCCCGACCCTTGGCACAAGAAAAAACACAACAAGCGCCGCCTGATCCAGCCGCCACTGGTCGCCCAGTTGGTGGGCCGTTTGAAGGTGGGCGGCTATATCCACTGCGCCACCGACTGGCAGCCCTATGCCGAGCAAATGCTGGAGGTGCTGTCGGCCAACGCCCAACTGCAAAACACGGCAGATGGCTACGCGCCGCAACCTGAGTACCGCCCGCTGACCAAGTTCGAAAACCGCGGCCTGCGCCTGGGCCACGGCGTGTGGGATCTGGTTTTCAAGCGCGTGGCTTGAGCGCCGGGGCGGGGGCCAACCGCCCAAGCAGCGCGGCCCCGGCGACAGCGTAAAACTCCGCCGGCACCCCGCTCTCAGCAAGGCTTTTTCTTGCCGGGTTTTCAGCCTACCGAGCCCAACCAGCAAGCGCCAGCAGCTATAAAAATTGATAGCCAGCCGGCAACTTGCACGGCAATCGGGTACCATGGCCGCTGGCGTTGCAACGACGGCGCCAATGGCACGCGCCAGCCCCCTGCCCCACGCGGGCACCGCGCACAGCGTGCAGCCGACCGGCTTGCACCCCGCTCCCTGCGCTGGCAGCTGCCATACACCTGAAAATTGTTATGACTGTCTCCAGCTTTCACATTCTCCCCATCGACAACACCGTCTCGGCCGAGCAACCGGCCGAGCTGCGCAGCTTTGGCTGGGCATCGGCGGTGGCCGGCCCTTCGCTGCTGGTCTTTGGCGCCGTGCACGGCAATGAGCAAAGCGGCACGCATGCCATCCGCCGCTGGATCGAGCGTTTTGAATCGGGCCAGGTACGCCTCAAGCGCGGCCGCCTGACCATGGTGCCGGTGGCCAACCCCAAGGCATTCGTGAAGAACGAGCGCGAAGGCGACCGCAACCTGAACCGCAACTTCGTGCCCACCGAGCAGCCGCAGAACTTTGAAGACCACATGGTCAACGCCCTGGCCCCGCTGCTGGAGAGCCACGACGCCCTGCTCGATCTGCACTCCTACAGCGGCGACGGCGTGCCTTTCGCCATGACCGGCCCGCTCAACAACAACGGCAAGCTCGAGCCGTTTGCACGCCAGGTAGAAGAAGAAGCTTTCGCCAAGGCCGTGGGCCTGCCCACCATCGTGCAAGGCTGGCTGGAGGTCTACGACAAAGCCGTGCAAGCCAGCAACGGCGCCATCCGCGCCGAACACGGCATTGGCACCAACGAGTTCATGCGCAGCCGTGGCGGCTACGCGATCACCGTGGAGTCGGGCTCGCACGCCGACCCCGAAGCCATTGAAATTGCCGACCGCTGCATTGCCGGCGTGCTGAATCTGCTGGACATGGCCGACGTGCAAGTCGAGCCCGTAGCCCGCTACACCACGCACCACATGAAAGACGTGTTCATGCGCCAAAGCGAAGGCGACCAGATGGTCAAGGAATGGCAGAACTTCGACCCTTTCCAAAAGGGCGACCTGCTGGCCACCCGAGCCGACGGCAGCCAGATCCTGGCCCCGTTCGACGGCTGCATGATCTTCCCGCAAAGCGACGCACCGGTGAACCGTGAATGGTTCTATTTGGCTACTACGGATCACGAATAAGCGGGTATTTTTCAACTGGCGTTGGCTGCTTGCTGGCAGCAGCTGGAGTTGTGAAGGACGCGTAGCGGTGAGCGATTGCGTCCTTTGCGCAGATGCCGGGAAGTTTGTTTTCTAACTGGCGTTAGCTGGCATTGCATGCGGCAGCTGGCCGGGTCTCGCCCCGGCGGGCGACTGACTTTCTTGCTGCACGGCAAGAAAGTCAGCAAAGAAACGTGCCCTACA
>NZ_JBHZGV010000033.1:0-30459 GCF_043359985.1 Comamonas trifloxystrobinivorans | reverse complement strand
CACCACCATTTGTGTCTGGCAGCTTTGCAAGGCGTCGTGCTGTCGATGAACGCAATTGTATAGGAGTTTTCCCGGGGCTTGCCGGGAAACGCTATAAATTTTGATTTTTTTGTCAGGCTGCGCTGGCAGCAGCTTTTTCCAGGGCCTCGACAAACATGTCGGCGACCTTGAAGCCGGTCTGCTGCTCGATCTCTTGGAAGCAGGTGGGGCTGGTGACGTTGATCTCGGTGATGCTGTGGCCGATGACATCCAGGCCAATCAGCAGCAGACCGCGCGGTGCCAGCTTGGCGCCCACTTGTTCTGCAATGGCGCGGTCTTCTGCCTCCAACGGCTGGGCAACGCCCTTGCCGCCTGCGGCCAGGTTGCCGCGCACTTCATTGCCTTGCGGGATGCGCGCCAAGCAATAAGGCACAGGTTCGCCACCAATGATGAGCACGCGCTTGTCGCCTTTGACAATGGCAGGCAGGTATTTCTGCACCATGACGCTTTGTGCGCCGCCCTGGTTCAGGGTTTCGATGATGCTGCCCAGGTTCATGCCATCGGCGCCAACACGGAAGATGCCCATGCCGCCCATGCCGTCGAGCGGCTTGAGGATGATGTCCTGGTGCTGGGCGTGGAAGTCGCGAATGTCTTGCGCTTTGCGCGTGACCAAGGTGGGCGGCGTGTGCTGAGCAAATTCCATCACCGCAAGCTTTTCCGGGTGGTCGCGCAGCGCTGCAGGCTTGTTGAAGACTTTGGCGCCTTCGCGCTCGGCCTGCTCCAGCAGATGGGTGGAGTAGAAGTATTCGCTGTCGAAGGGCGGATCTTTGCGCATGACGATGGCGCCAAAGTCTGCCAGCGTGGCGCGGCGAGGTTCCGCCTCGGTGAACCAGGTATCTTTGTCGCCTGTCAGCACGATATCGCGCACGACAGCGGTGACTTTTTCGCCGCTGATCCAGTGGATATCTTCCGGCTCACAGGCGCTGATGCGGTGGCCGCGCGCCTGGGCGCTGCGCATCATGGCAAAGGTGCTGTCCTTGTAGATTTTGAAGGTTTCGAGCGGGTCGGCAACAAAGAGGATTTGCATGGCATGGCGGCCACCTTGCGGCAGCACTATCAATCTAATAGCTGCCAACGCCTCATGACAAAGCGCTCACAGCCCAAACAATGAGCAAATGCAGCGCAAACCGCATTTACCGCTTGCCGTAATGTTGCACAAAAAGCGCCAGGCTGCCTGCCACCACACCCCAAAAGGCTGATCCGATGCCGGCTATTGTCACGCCACTGACGGCCACCAGGAAGGTGATCAGCGCGGCTTCGCGGTATTGCTCGGCCTGCAAGGCAGTGAACAAGCCATTGCCGATGGTGCCCAACAGCGCGATGCCGGCAATGGCCACCACCAGCTCATGCGGGAAAGCCGTGAGCAAGCCCGCAATCACCACACCAAAGCAACCGATCAGCACGTAGATCACGCCACACACCACGGCTGCGGTATAGCGGCGCGCTTTGTCCGGGTGTGCTTCCGGCCCCATGCAAATAGCGGCGGTGATGGCGGCCAGGTTGATGGCATAACCACCGAACGGCGCCAGCAAGAGCGTGGTGATGCCGGTGATGCTGATGAGTTTGGAGATGGGCAAATCAAAGCCCGTGCCGCGAATCACCGCCACGCCGGGAAGATTTTGCGAGGCCATGGTCACCACAAACAAAGGCAGCGCCAAGCTGATGACGGCCTGCAAGCTGAAGGCTGGCATGGTGAACACTGGGAAGGTCAGCCCCGGCTGCACTGCCGACCACTGGATCTTGCCCTGCGCCAGCGCCACCACAATGCCCACCGCCAAGGTGAGCATGACTGCATAGCGCGGCACCCAACGGCGCCCAAGCAGATAAGACACCAGCATGGCCACCACCAGCCAGGTGTTGGTTTGGGCAGCGGCAAAAGCATCCAGCCCAAAGCGGGTCAGCACGCCTGCCAGCAAGGCCGAGGCAATGGCCACGGGAATGCGGTTCATCAGGCGCTCGAACCAGCCGGTAACGCCAACCAGGGTGATGAGCGCTGCGCTGACAACGAAAGCGCCAATGGCCTCGTTCATCGTGAACGCGCCGGTTGCCCCGGCAGTGGCCAGCACCGCAGCGCCGGGCGTGGACCAGGCCACCACCACCGGTTTGCGCCACCACATGCTGGGCAACCAGCAGCACAGGCCTACACCTATGCCCAGCGCCCAGACCCAGGACGATACCTGCGCCGGCGTGGCACCAAAGCTTTGCGCCGCCTGAAAAACAATGGCAATCGAGCTGGTGAGCCCGACCAGCACGGTGACGAATCCGGCAACCAGCGCCGATGCGCTCAAATCCTTGAAAAACCGCATAGTGTTGGGACTGGCCGCGCACCAGGTGCCGGACTATAGCTATCAAATAGAGAGCCGCCGACGCCTTGCAACACGGCGCCAGCAGTGAACAGGTCTAGATTTCCAGCTTGGAGCCCAGTTCGACCAGGCTGTTGCTGGGCAGCAGCAGAAATTCGGCCGCGCCCGCCGCATTGTGGTGCATCTGGGCAAACAGTTTCTGTCGCCACGGCGCCATGCCGGCGCTGGCTTTGTCGGTGGGCACAAAGACATCGCGCGAAAGGAAGTAGCTCGTGGCCATGGGTTCGGTGTCGCAGCCGTGCGAGCGCAGTTGCTTGAGCGCGGCAGGCACATCCACGTCGTTTTTGAAGCCGTAGTTCAGTTGCACGCGCCAGCAGTCGCCGCCGAGCGATTCGATGGAGCTGCGCTTGTCCATGCCGATCCAGGGCACCTCGTGGTAGACGATGGTGACGAAGATGTTCTGCTCGTGCAGCACCTTGTTGTGCTTGAGGTTGTGCAGCAGCGCGGTGGGAACCACGTTCGGGTCGGACGTCAAGAACACCGCTGTACCGGAGACCCGCGTGGGCGGGCTTTGCAGCACCATTTGCAAAAAGCCTTGCAGCTCGATGCCGTTGCTGTGCAGCGTGGCGTAGACCAGCTCACGGCCGCGCTTCCAAGTCATCATCACCGTAAACAGCGACAGGCCGATCACCAGCGGGAACCAGCCGCCGTCGAACAGCTTGAGCAGGTTGGAGGCAAAGAAGGTGAAGTCGATGCAGAAGAAGAACAGCGTTGGCAGCAGCGCCGCCCAGAGCGAGTACTTCCAGCCAAAGCGCAGCACAAAGAAGGTGAGCACGGTGGTGATCGTCATGTCCAGCGTCACCGCGATACCGTAGGCCGACGCCATGTTGCTGCTCGATTTGAACAGTAGCACCGCCAGCACGATGGCCCAGAACAGGCTCCAGTTGACGAAGGGGATGTAGATCTGCCCGGTGTCACGCACGCTGGTGTGCTGTATCTGAATACGCGGCAGGTAACCCAGCTGGATGACCTGCTTGGTCACGCTGAATGCGCCAGTGATCAGCGCCTGAGAAGCGATCACCGTGGCCATGGTGGCCAACAGCACCACCGGCAACAAGGCCCAGCTTGGCGCCAGCATGAAGAACGGGTTTTTCACCGCATCGGCGTTTTCCAGCACCAGTGCGCCCTGGCCAAAGTAGTTGAGCACCAGCGACGGCATGGCAATGCTGAACCAGGCCAGGCGAATCGGCTTTTTGCCAAAGTGCCCCATGTCGGCGTACAGCGCCTCAGCCCCGGTTACGCACAGCACCACCGCGCCCAGGATGATGAAGCTGATGCCGGGGTTGTCGCCAATGAAGCGCAGCGCGTAATAAGGGTTCAGCGCCAGCAGCACGCGCGGATGGTCAACAATGTTCCACAGCCCCAGCGCAGCGATGGTCAAAAACCACACCACCATGATCGGACCGAAGAATTTGCCGATGCCGGCCGTGCCGCGCTTTTGCAGCAGGAACAGCAAAAACAGCACCACCAGGGTGAGCGGGATGACCCAGGATTTGAAGGCCGGCGAGACCACCTCCAGGCCCTCCACCGCCGAGAGCACCGAGATCGACGGCGTGATGACACCGTCGCCATAGAACAGACAGGTGCCGAAGATGCCTATCAGCATCAGCACCGAGCGCAGCCGGGGCTTGTCTTTGACTGCCTGCGAGGCCAGCGCCAGCATGGCGATCAGGCCGCCTTCGCCGTTGTTGTCGGCGCGCAGCACCAGCACCACGTATTTGAGCGAGACGATCAGCGTCAGCGTCCAAAACAGGATGGAGAGCACACCATAGACGTTGTCATGGGTGAATGGCACGTGACCCGAGCCAAACACCTCTTTGAGCGAGTACAGCACGCTGGTGCCGATGTCGCCATACACCACCCCAATGGCACCCAGAGTGAGCGCCGGCAGTGAAGATTTATTGCTGTTTTGCACGTCAAGCCTTTGTGCCATGCCGCGAGCGGCATGCTTGTAGTAGGTCGGTTTGCATTGTGCGCCGGTTGAGCGCGCGCGGGGGCTGCCGCGTATCCGTACAAGCCCGGATGGCAAAACGCCACCGGCTGGTTCCGGAAAACCGGCAGCCCGGCGGGCCTCAGTCGTAGATTTCAGCGTCCGGGTCGGTGGCTTCCAGCTCGTAGCTGGCCGCCAACATGGCCAAGCGGGCCACCACGCCGTACATGTAGAAGCGGTTGGGCGCGCTGGCCCCGACCGAGTCGCCCGGCGAGATGCCGTGCTCGAAAGCCAGCGGAATAAAGTGCGCGCCGGGCACGTTCAGGTTGTCTTCTGCACCTCGGTCCGAGTGCGCGCGGTAGTAGCCGCCCACGACATAGCGATCAATCATGTAGACCACCGGCTCGGCCGCCTCGCCGCCCATGCGCTCCACGGTCTGCACGCCTTCCTGGATGATCATGTCGTGCACCTGCTGGCCGTCCTTGACCAGCGACATCTGGTTTTTGGTCTTGACCGACAGCGTCTTGAGCTCTTTGGCGTCGTGCACGCTCATCACGCCCATGCCGTAGGTGCCGTTGTCGGCCTTGACCACGACGAATGGCGTCTCCTTGATGCCGTATTCCTTGTACTTGCGGCGCACCTTGGTGAGCATCACGTCCACGTCTTCACGCAGCTCTTCGAGTGCGTGCTCGCCGGTTTCGTTGAAATCCACGCCCTTGCGGCTGGAGAACAGCGGGTTGATCAGCCAGGGATCAATGCCCATCAGCTTGCCAAAGCGCTTGGCCACTTCTTCGTAGCTCTGGAAATGGCGGCTCTTGCGGCGCACGCTCCAGCCGGCGTGCAGCGGCGGCAGCACAAACTGCTCGTACACCTCTTCCAAAATGCCGGGCGCGCCCTTGGACAGATCGTTGTTGAGCAAGATGGTGCAAGGGTCGAAGTACTTCAGCCCCAGGCGGCGGCCATGGCGCAGCGCGGGCTCTACCACCAGCTCACGGTTGCCGACCTTGAGCTTGACGGTTTCCTTGATGTCCGGATCGATCGAGCCGATGCGCACATTCAAACCCGCCATCGAGAAGATGTGCTGCAGCTGCAGCAAGTTGGCCAGGTACTGCGGGTTGCGCGTCTGGTTCTCAGGAATGATGAGCAGGTTGCGCGCTTCAGGGCAGATTTTCTCGATGGCCGCCATGGCCGACTGCACCGCCAGCGGCACCATCTCGGGCGTCAGGTTGTTCCAGCCGCCGGGGAACAGGTTGGTGTCTACCGGCGCGACCTTGAAGCCGGCGTTGCGTATATCCACCGACGAGTACAGGGGTGGCGTGTGTTCCATCCACTCCAGGCGAAACCAGCGCTCGATGGCCGGCATGGCATCGAGTACGCGCTGTTCCAGTTCGTTGATGGGCCCCGTTAGGGCTGTTATGAGATTCGGGACCATAAATAAAACTTGTTTGAGGGCTCAAAAAAGACGAGCGAAAAACAATTGAGCACCAATTGTAGAGAGTTGGCGCCCAAAGTCACCATATCTTGCCCCGCAATGGCCACAAGCAACCACTCACCTGCGCCAGAAGGCCGGTGTCAGCAGCGCCAGGAAGCTCAGAATCTCCAGGCGGCCCATCAGCATGCCCAGTGTTGTCACACTGAGCTGGAAGCTCGTCAGACCGGCAAAGTTGTTGCTTGGGCCCAAATCACCCCAGCCGACGCCGGCGCAGTTGACGCTGGCGAGCACCGCGCCGAGTGCGTTGGTGAAGTCCATATCGGTCAGCAGCAAGGCCATGGTCAGCACCGCAATCGTGGCGCAGTACACCAACATGAAGGCCAGCACCGAGAAGATCACCCGGTCGTCCACCGCCTGGCCGCCCACGGTTACCGGCTGCACCGCGTTCGGGTGGACCAGGCGCCGCATCTCGCGCCGCGTCTGCTTGAGCAACAGCAGCATGCGGATCATCTTGATGCCGCCGCCGGTCGAGCCGGCGCTGGTGGCCACGCCCGAGAGCATCAGCAAAAAGATCGGTGCAAACGGCGGCCACAGGCCAAAATCCACCACTGCGTAGCCGGTGGTGGTGGCAACGGACACCGTGTGGAAAACACCCATGCGCAGCGCTTCCAACGGCCCATAAACGCCTTTGAACCACAGCAAGCCGGCAATCAGCAAACCGCCGCCCAGCAAGGTGCCAATGGTGGCGCACACTTCCGGCTCGCGGTACAACACCGAAAAACGGCGCTTGCGCAGCGCCACAAAATACAGCGCAAAGTTGCAGCTGGCCAGCAGCATGAAGAAGATGCTGATGCTCTCGATGACGGGCGAGTTGAAGTAGGCAAAGCTTGCGTCATGCGGCGTCAGCCCGCCCAGGCTGACGGTGGTGAACATCACCATCACCGCGTCCCAGGGCGTCATGCCTGCCAGCCAATAAGCCAGCGCGCACAGCAGCGAGAAGAATGCGTAAACCGCCCACAGGCCTTTGGCGGTTTCGGCCATGCGGGGCGTGAGCTTGGTGTCTTTGACCGGGCCGGCCGCCTCGGCGCGGAACAGCTGGCTGCCGCCCATGCCCAGCATGGGCAAGATGGCCACGGCCAAAATCAGAATGCCCATGCCGCCCATCCACTGCAAGAAGGTGCGCCAGACATTGAGCGAAAGCGGCAGCGTATCCACATGGTTGAGCACCGTGGCGCCTGTCGTGGTCAGCCCCGATACAGCTTCAAAATATGCGTGCTGCCAGCTCAGCGCCCGGTCGATGTGGTCGTAACCCAAATACAGCGGCAGCGCGGCAAACAGCGGGAAAACCGTCCACACAAAGGCCACCAAAATGATGCCGTGGCGCGCCTGCAACTCGCGCTGCTCTTTGCGGCTGGTCCACCACAGCAGCAGGCCGCAAGCCCAGGTGAGACCGATGGTGACCGGGTAGACCGAAAACACCCCGTCCTCGGTGGCATAGGACGCCAGCGCGGGCACGGCCATGGTGCTGCCGAACATGATCAGCAGCACACCGAGCACTCGCAAAACTGGGCGCAGATCCGTCATGCCGGCCTTTTAGAAGAAAGTCACGCCTACGCGGAACAAGGCCTCGACCTCGTGCACCAGCCGCTTGTTGGGCAGGAACAGGATCACGTGGTCGTTGCTCTGGATCACCGTGCCGCTGGTGGGCACGATCACCTCGACCGGTCGCTTGTCATCGGCCTCCTGGCCTTCGCGGTCGGGCGCTTCGCTGCCGTTGGTGTTGCGCGCATCGGGCTCGGGCAGGCCGCGCACGATCATGCCAATGTGCACGTCGTGCGGCAAGCGCAAGCCGCCTACGCGCTTGCCCACTACGCGCGAAGTCTTGGCGTCGCCCCGCGCCACAATCTCGATCGCCTCAGCCACGCCACGGCGCAGGCTGTGCACCGCCTGCACATCACCCTGGCGCACATAGGCCAGCAACTCGCCCAGCGTGGCCTGCGCGGGCGAAAGCGCAATATCGATTTGCGTGCCGTGCATCAAGTCTGCATAGGTGCGGCGGTTGATCAGCGCCAGCACGCGCGTGGCGCCCAATTTTTTGGCCAGCAGACAGGACATGATGTTGTCCTCATCGTCGTCGGTGATGGCCACGAACAGATCGACATCCTCGACGTTCTCTTCCTCCATCAGCTTTTCATCGGTGGCATCGCCCTTGAGCACCAGCACATCCGACGACAGGCGCGAGGCCAGGTAAACGCAGCGGTTTTCGCCCTTTTCGATGATCTTCACCTGAAAGCGCTTGGACTCCTTGGTCAGCGCCCGCGCCAGCCGCATGCCGACACGGCCGCCGCCCGCAATCATCACCCGGCGCACGGGCTGCTCTTGCTCGCCCACCTGGCGGTTGAAGCCGGCCAGCACCTCGCCCAGGTGCTCTTTGTCGGACAGCACAAACACTTCGTCGCCCGGCTCGATGCGGGTATTGCCCTCGATCGGCACCAGCCGGTCGGCCTCGTGGTGGAAACGGCGGTAAATGCCCACCACGCGCACCGCGCCGTGGGGCAGGTTTTGCCGCACATCGGCCACACTCAGGCCCACCACGGGAGCGCCGCCCCGCGCGCGCACCGAAGCCAGAGCCGCATGGCCTTGGGCGAACTCGCGCACCTGCAAAGCCTCGGGGTAGCGCACCAGCTTGCCGATGTAGCCCATCAAAGCTTCTTCCGGGCAAAACGCGTGGGTGACGGCAAAGCCGCTGTCTTCCAACAAGGCTTGCTGGCTTTTGAGCGCTACCGAACGCACGCGCACGATGCGGGTCGGAATATTGAACAGCACCTGCGCCACCTTGCAGGCCACCAGATTGGTTTCGTCCTGCGAGGTGCAGGCGATCAGCATGTCGGTGTCGGCCGCGCCGGCCTCGGACAGCACCTCGGGGCTGATGCCGTTGCCGACCACGCCACGCAGGTCAAAGCGCGATTCCAGATCACGCAGGCGCACGCCGTCGGTATCGACCACGGTGATATCGTTTTTTTCGCTGATCAGGCTTTCAGCGACGCTTTCGCCGACGCGACCAGCGCCCAGAATCAAGATTTTCATAACTGAATGCCGCGCTTGCCGCCAGGCAAGGCTTCAGGCACGGCCGCATCATAACGTGGCAGCACGCGCGCCCCTTGTCGGCCAAGCGCTTGCTGCGGCAGCCATGCCTGGGCCCAATTGCGAACCATCGTCAGCTGGAGCCCAAGCATGCTGCACTGCAACAGCGTAGGCGATCAGCCGCGCACTTCGCCTTCGCCCAGAACAATGTATTTGAGCGATGTCAGCCCTTCGATGCCGACCGGCCCACGGGCGTGGAATTTGTCGGTACTGATGCCGATCTCGGCCCCCAGACCGTACTCGAAGCCATCGGCAAAACGCGTGCTGGCGTTCACCATGACGCTGGCCGAATCCACCTCGCGCAGGAACTTCTGCGCATGCACATGGTTGGTGGTGATGATCGAATCCGTGTGATGGCTCGAATACTGGTTGATGTGGGCAATGGCATCATCCACGCCCGCCACCAGCTTCACGCTGATGACCGGCGCCAGATATTCCTCGCTCCAATCGGCCTCGGTCGCCTCCAGCAGCTTGGCGTTGGGCACGGCTTGCAAAATAGCCATGGCCTCGGGCGAGCCACGCATTTCTACACCCTTGGCGGCAAAGACAGCGCCGATCTTCGGCAGAAATTCGGCTGCCACCGAACGCGCCACCAACAGGCTCTCCGTCGCATTGCAGGGGCTGTATTTCTGCGTCTTGGCGTTTTCCGTCACCTTGACTGCCATGGCGATATCGCAAGGATCGTCCACATAGGTGTGGCAATTGCCGTCGAGGTGCTTGATGACAGGCACCTTGGCATCGCGGCTGATGCGCTCGATCAAGCCCTTGCCGCCGCGCGGAATGATCACATCCACATAAGCTGGCATGGCGATCAGATGGCCCACGGCCTCGCGGTCGGTGGTGGGCACCAATTGCACGGCTTCGGCAGGCAAGCCAGCCTCGGCCAGGGCCTGCGCCACCAACGCTGCCAGCGCCTTGTTCGATTCAATCGCTTCCGAGCCGCCACGCAGAATGCAGGCGTTGCCGCTCTTGATCGACAGGCTGGCCGCCTCGATCGTCACGTTCGGGCGGCTCTCGTAAATCATGCCGAACACGCCGATGGGCACGCGCATCTGGCCCACGCGGATGCCGCTGGGCATCTGCTTCATGCCGATCACTTCGCCAATCACATCGGCCATGGCCGCCAGCTGCTCGCAGCCCTGGGCGCAGGTTTCCAGCACCTTGGGCGTCAGGCGCAGGCGGTCCACCATCGGGGCCGAGAGGCCGTTGGCCTCAGCGCGCACCAGATCCTTGGCGTTGTCGGCCTGCAAGGCCTCGGTCTGCTCGCGCAGCAAGCGGGCCAGCGCCAGCAAAGCTTTGTTTTTGGTAGCAGCAGATGCTTTGGCCATCTGCGCCGAGGCATGTTTTGCCTGCAGACCCAGGGTCTGCATGGTTTCTGCGATGTTCAGGGCGTTCATGCCCTTATTGTCGGGCATTTGCTGCATTGCAGCGCAGCACGGGCAAATCCCCTGTGGACAGTCGCCAAAGCCCCCTACACTCGGGCCATACCGACACCGCCACGAGGAGACCGCCATGCAATCCACCGCCCTGCGCCAACTCGGCGCGCTGCAAGACGCGCTGGAGCACTTTGGCGCCGGACACATGGACGCCGCCGCGCTCAGCGAACAAGCCCGCACCTACCGCGATCTGCTCGGCGCCCTGCCGCCCAAGTTCGAAGAAGTGCTGCTGCAACTGCTCGACCGCCTGGAAGCCAGTGCCCTGTTCGACGAGGAGAGCTGCTCCTTCAGCCAAAAAGACCTGGTGGACAGCCTCAAGCTCTGGGTCGACAAGGCCGAACTGCGCTTGAGCCAGGCGGCCTGAACCGAGCCCACGGCCTGCGGCACAGCCCCTCAGATTACCGTCAGGTAATCCACGGTAAACACTTGCAAAAATGGCCCGCAACGCCGGGACAAGGTGCTAATTTACACACCTCATCAACAAGCGCTCTGACGGGCGCGGAGGTATGCAAATGGGATTGCTCAATGAAGTGATTGGCGCCGTGGTTGCGGAAGAAGCGCTTTCCAAAGCCGATGGCGATGCCGGTTTTCTGAAAAAGGCCATGGCTGCCGTGGCCGGTTTTGAAGGTGAGAAAGTTCTCGAAGAAAAGCTGACCCAGCACGAACAGGAGCAGCCCGCACCCGATGCAGGCAACCAGTGAGCTAATCAGCTGCAAACTACCACCCCTCCAGCGGACCCTTATGCGGTCCGCTTTTTGTTGTCAGCGCCGCCGCCCATTGGTCCAAATAGCGCCGGCGGTCTGTGCGCCGTCCAGCGAGACATTGACCAGCGATGCGCCGGCCAGGTTGGCGCCTGAGAGGTTGGCGTTTTCGAGGTTCACATTCACCAGTTCGGCGCCTTGAAAATTAGCGCCTTGCAGGTTGGCACTCGACAGATCCACATTGGTGAAGCTGTGGCCGGCAAAGTTGGCATGCGCCAGTTGGCGGCCCGACATGTCGGTGTTCACATGCTCGCGCCCACCGCCACTGCGCTTGGCCTGTTTGCCTGCGCTGTAGCTGCCGCTGCTGCGGTTCTCAATCACCACGGCGGCATCGCTGTTTGACTCAATCACCACGGCCGCGCCGCCGCTGCCCGAGCCGCGCACCGTGGTGCTGCGGCCAGGGATATTGGTTTCGGCCACAGCGCCTTTGCCCGAAGCCGCATTGACGACCGAGCCGTTGACGATGACCGAAGCGCCGCTGGCACCGCCGCGCACATCCACGCCCGGCGCGGAAATCACCGCGCCCTGCGCCCACACTGTTCCTGCGGCCAAGGCGGCCACCCAAGCGGCCGTGCCGCGCATCCAAGCTTGCTGCATGGTTTCTATCCTTTCTCGCGCCTGCTCGCCTTACGGCGTGGGCGGCGCATGGCTTGCATCATCAGGCGCTGGCGTGCCGGGGGCGCGCTCGGGCGCCTGCGGCCCCTCGGTAGTTGCCGTCGGCTCCGGGTTGGGCGACGGACTATTGGAATGGCTTGGCAGCTGCACATCGCTTTCAGCCGCTGAGGCTGGCGGCGCTGGCAGCTGCGCAAAAGGCTGGCGCAGCAAATCGGCCAACGGATCGGCCACGCGCTGCGGCCGCTCGGGCAGTTGCACGGGTGCTTTTTCCTCTACCCGCAGCGCCACCGCGTTGACGCGGGCGGCCAGCTCCTGCATCCAGGCCTCATCGATCACCGGCTGCTTCTCGTTGCTGCGGCTGAAGATCAGGCCCAGAAACTCGCGCGCTTTGGAAGAACCAGCATCCGCCGCGCGCCGGTAGTACTGGAGGGCGGTGGCAAAGTTGCGCTGTACGCCTCGCCCCAGGTGGTAGCGGTAGGCCAGCTCCAGCAGCGCGTCGGCATTGCCGTCGTCCGCCTTGGCTCGCAGCCGGGCCAGTTGCTCCGCCTCATTGGCGCGCTGGTAGCTGGCGATGCGGTTGAGGTTTTGTTGCGCCGTCTGGCTGCCCTGGGCGACGGCTTGCACGTAGAGCTCTTTGGCTTCGCTGCTGCGGCCATCCAACTCGCGCTCCACCGCCAAGTCGTTCAGCGCCATGGCATCGCCGTCACGCGCCGCTTGCTCCAGCAACAGGCGCGATTGCTGCAAAGCCTTGGGGCCGGTCATGCGGCGCTCCACCAAAGCCAACAAATAATTGGCGCGCCCCAAACCGGCACTGGCAGCGCGCTGCAGCCATTGGCGGCCGGCTGGAACATCGCGCACACCACCGGTGCCCGTGCCCAGCATGTAGCCCAGACCGGCCATGGCGCGGGCATCGCCGGCCTCGGCTGCCATGGTCCACCACTGGCGCGCTTGCGCGCCCGCTTGCGGCAAACCGGCATTGCGATAAAAGTGCAAACCCAGCTCCACCTGGGCCCGCGTGTCGCCTTCTTGCGCTTGGCGGCGCAGGGCTTGCAAGCTGGCTTCAGAGCGATTAGGCGATGGCACGCGGATGGAGGCGCTGCCACCCGGGCTGGCAGACACTGGTGCCGATGGCGCTGCCGGGCTGGCCGAATCATCGGCACCGCCGGGCAACACAATGGCCGCCCCGGCCGCCAAGCTGCAAAGCAACAAGCTGCCCGCCAGCGCCGTAGAGCGCCAAGCTTGCTTTTTCTGCTTGGTCGGCTTCATGAGCGCTTGCCGCGGCGCGGCGTTTTATCAGGCGCAGGTGGCGCCAGCACGGCAGGTGCTTCCACTTCCCACTGCAAGCTCGATTGCGCTATCACGCCCTCTTGGGCTTGCACCTGCTGCTGCACGGCTTCGATGGTGGTGGTGCCGGCAATCGGCGTCAGCTTGGCATCGGTCAGCGCTGCGGGAACGCGGCCTGTCAAAGGCTTGGCGGTCATCGCGCAATAAACCTGCTCGGTGCCGGCGCGGGCCGTTTCGATGAGGAAAGAGTTGGCCTGCGATACATCGGGCACCATCAAGCCCATATTGCCTTGCGCCACCACTGCCTGCTGCTGCGGATTGGGGTAGATCTGCGAGACCACGTTGGCCGCGTCTTTGTAGTAGCAGTACAGAAAGCCCGAACGCGCCGGCGCAACACGCAGCACCACCGAGCTGCCGATTGGCAATTTGGATTCCTTGTGGCCCAGCAAGGCCAGGCGCAAGCCGTCGTGTGCGGGCTCGTTGGGTGGCAACACATGTTCGCGTGGCTTCAGGTCTTCTGCATTGCCCGGCGAGTAGCTCGATGCCAGCTTGTCGTCGGCCGACATGCCCACGTAATTGCGCAGCAGGCCCGCATAGGTTTCAAAGTTGACGGTGCCGACCGGCGTCATGTCCAAAGACGCCTGGTAGTTGGCCAGCGCATTGCGCAAGGCGGTCGAATCATTGCCATCAACCGCGCCGCTCCACACGCCTTGCGCCTTGAGCACGCGCTGCGCCAGGTTGATGCGGTCGGTGCTCGATTGCTCCTCGTACCAGGCGCGCATCTGGCGTTTGAATTCGGGGTGGTTCTGCTCGTAGTCGATGCATTGCCAGTAAGGCAGCTTGGCCCATTTGCCCACCAGCTCGATCGCCGCCAGATCCACCAACAAGCGCACGGCTGCACCAGCGCCCTGGTTGTTGTCGGCTGCCACTTCGTACTGCACGCCCAGGCGGTAAATATGCTTGGGCAAGCCGGTGGCGCGGCCACCAATTTCCACGCCCTTGCCGCCGGTGGCCACCACCAGTTCGTTGGCGGAATCGAGGCCGGGGAACAAGGTGCGCGAGTTCATATCGCCCAGATGCAGATCGAGCCCGACCACCGAGCCCAGCACGTCCCAGCTGTAGCCGGTGTCGGTGTTGGCGGTAGAGACACCAATGCTGCGGCGCTTGGACACCACGGTTTTGTCGCCAAAGCTGATGGCGCCCGAGACATAGATCTGCGGCTTGCGCAGCTCGATCTGACCGTTGTTGAGCAGCAGGCTGGTCATGGTCTGCACCGTGTCCTGCTTGAGCGCATCCACCTCGTAATCCACCACGCGGAAAGCCTGGCTGGTGCGCGACATGCGCGAGAAAGCGGTGATCAGCATCTCTTTGGTGCCGGTGCTGAACAGGCCCGAAGGATCGGGAATGGTCTTGACCGCTACCAGCGTCGACGGCACTTGCTCGGCCGCCAGCATGCGGTCCATGCAGGCCAGGCCCTCGCGCATGGCCGAGGCCGACTTGGTGGGCGAAACCAGCGGGCTTTGCTCGGTGATGCCTTTTTCAATGATGTCCTTGCGGTCGGACAGCCCGGGGTTGATCGCGCAGCCGGCCAGCGCCAGCACACAGGGCCACAACAAGCCGTGGCGAAAAAAGGAGATATGCATGGTTTATTCGTTCGTTATCGGTTCGCGGCGCAGCCCGCTATCCAGGCCACAACGCCCCTCCCAACAGCACCACGCCGGTGCTGCCCGCTATTTGCAGATGTTGATGACCGAGCCGCGCACCACGGTGACCTGGTCGTTGTTGCCAGCGCCGTAGCGGTTGCCGATGCCCGCCGTACCCTCGTTGACCTTGGGCGTGCCCACGTTGGTGGTGCAGTTCTTGCCCGAGGGGCTGGTGACGATCTCGCGCTCGATGTTGGCGCGGGCATCTTTTTCGCCCATGTTGTCGCGCGCCATCACGTTGACCACTTTGTTGCGCGAAGCGGGATCGAGGCCATTGCGGCCAGCGGGCGGTTTTTGTTGCGCCTGTGTCAGGCCTGCCACCAGCAGCAGGGCCGCAGCGCATAGCAAACGGTGTTTCATAGGCTTCTCCGGCTTGGGCGCGGCGGGGCAGCCAAAACTGCCCCACCGCGTTGATCAACGCATGGACAGCGATTTACTTGCCGTCGTTGGAAGCCAGGTTTTGCTCAGCCTTGGCAGCAGGGCCGATAGCCATATTGGCCACGGCGCCATTGGTCACCGATACTTCTTGCTTGTTATTGCCACCAATATGCACATTGCCCTTGTTCGAAGCCAGGTTCTGCTTGGCTTGGGCAGCAGGACCGATAGCCATATTGGCCACAGCGCCGTTTTTCACGGTCACTTTCTGGTCGTTGTTACCACCGATTTTCACTTCGGCTTGCGCAGCAAATGCCAGAGCCAGACCCGACACCAGAACAGCGATTACTTTTTTCATAAAAACTCCTCGATACTGAATAAAGGAATGCTGCCAAATAAACAGCATTGTCGACATCAGTCCTCCACGTCGGAGCAACCGAACTCCACCAGCGCTCGGTGACAGCTGCAGCTATCACTTCCCGCCAATGTTCACCACATTGCGCACGCCCATGCCCGAGGCCTGGCTCACCACCGGCCCGCCCACCGACACCACCTGGTTGCCAGTGCCTGCACCGCCGTTGCGTGACGCAATATTCAATTCGCTATAAGCACCAAACATGGCCGCATTCACCACGGCACCATTCACCACCGTGGTTTGCTGGTTGCCACGGATGTGCGAAATATTCTTGGTCGACGAGATATTCATGACCGCATGCGCTCCAGGGCCGGCAATATTGACAGCGCCACCATTCACAAATACCTGCTGGTTGTTTTGTGCCTGCACCGCACATGCCATGAAGGCCGCCATGAATATCGTTCCCACCCGAAGAAAAGCAGATGCTTTATTGATTTTCATCACCATGGAAAACACCGCCTTTCCTAAAGTGGAGAGTTTTTTGCCGCCTTTGCTGGCTGGCTTGGGCGTATTTTTATGGGCTGAAATGGCGATTCGATGACAGGTTGCAAGCAAGTGCGTCAAGACCAATTCATGACAATCGAAACAGCTGGATTCGACCGTGACGATTTGCTGAAGCGCGCTCTCTGGCAGCGGTAGATGACAGTCAAAAATCCGCCATCTGCTTTGTCATAAAGCGAGGCGATAAGCTGCCAAAGTTTTTACAAAAGCGTGCAAAATGGGCCCGCCAATCGCCGTGCGGGCCCAAAAAAGCCCGCAAATGCGGGCTGATGACAGAGAGATGCCGTTCTTTAGCGGCTGGCTGCGCAGGCCTTGCAGGTTTGCAGCGCCAGGCGGTGCAGCGCCTGCCAGCCGTTTTGCGGCCATTCGGGCACTTTCAGGCCTTTGACAATGCCATCGACCGCGTGGGCCGAATGCAGCAAGCGGGCCACGGCCGCGTCGCTGATGCGCGGCAGCACGCGCTCAAAATGGCGCTCCTTCGCGCCCCAGACGCGGTTTTCGCGCAGCGCCATCGGCATGGGCCGGCCATTGCGCAAAGCGTCTTTGACGCGCTTCATGGCGCGGATGTCTTCAGACAGCGCCCAGTGCACCAGCACCTCGGCCTCGCCTTCGGCCTGCAAGCCGTTGAGCATGCGCTCGGTGCGCAGCACCTGGCCAGACAGCACCGCGTCCGAGAGCTTGAACACGTCGTAGCGGGCCACGTTCAGCACTGCTTGTTCCACTTGTTCGAAAGCCAGCTCACCGGGCGGGTACAGCAGGCCGAGCTTCTGGATTTCCTGGTGCGCGGCCAACAGGTTGCCTTCCACGCGGTCGGCAAAAAAAGCCAGCGTGCGCTGCCCTTCTTCGCCGCTTTTCACGTGCTGGCCTTGCAGTTGCAGGCGCTGCGCAATCCAGGGCGGCAGCGCTGCACGCTCAATGCTGTCGACCTGCACGGTGGCGCCATGGGTCTCCAGCGCCGCAAACCAGGCGCCGCTCTTGGTGGCCTTGTCGAGCCGGGGCAGGATGACGATGGTGAGCGAGCTGTCGTTGCCCACGCTGCTGTCGGCCAGCTGCTGCAAGGCAGCGCTGCCGTCTTTGCCCGGCTTGCCCGAGGGGATGCGCACTTCGATGATCTGCTTGTCGGCGAACAGGCTCAGGCTGCCGCCGGCGGCCAGCACGCCGCTCCAGTCAAAATGCGCGCCCGCCACCGTGAAGCTGCTGCGCTCGGTGTGGCCAGCGGCGCGTGCTGCGGCGCGGATGGCATCTACCGCCTCTTGCACCAGCAAAGCCTCGTCGCCATATACGGTGTAGAGCGTGCGCAAGCCCTTGCCAAGCTGGGCGGGCAACTGGTTCAGGGCGATTTGCATGTGTGTACCTTGTAGGGCTGGATCGGCCAGCGCCAGCAGCTATGGCGTAGCAGCCAGCGCAGCGATCGGCCTGTCAGTCGGTCGGCGTGACCGATTTGACGATGGCCAGGCGCCGCACGATCTGCTGCACGATGTCGGTCTGCATGTTGCGGTACAGCATCTCTTCTTCGTTGGCTTTGGACAGCGCGTAGGTTTCCACGTAGCTGATTTCGCGGTACTGCATCAGCGTGGACTCGGGCACGTAGTCGCCGCCCTTTTGGTTGCGCACGCGAAAGCGCGTGTGCAGGCGGATCTGCAGCTCGCGCACTTCGCCCGCCGCATTGCGCGAGACGATGACGCGCTCGCGGCGCAGGCCCAGGTCGTCAAAAATCGCTTCGGCCTGTAGCGCTTCGCTAGGATCGCGCAACACTTTGAGCGTGCCCGCGCCTTCCAGGTTGCGCTGCAGTTCCTTGAGGAAGGGCGAGTTGATGTCGCCGTTCAAGTACAGCGACTTGAAGGCGAAATCCACCGATCCGCGCAGTTTGAAGCCGCACGCCGCCAACAGCGGCGCGCTTGCCAGAGCAGTGAGCAGCGTGCGTTTTTGCATGGTCTTAGACTACCACGTTCACCAGACGGCCTGGCACCACGATGATCTTCTTGGGCGCAGCGCCCGCGGCGATCTTCTGGAACTCTTCGTTGGCCAGCGCAGCCGCTTCGATGGTGGCCTTGTCAGCACCAGCGGCCACCACGATGGAGCCGCGCAGCTTGCCGTTGACCTGCAGCATGAGCTGGATTTCGTCTTGCACCAGCGCTTGCGGGTCGACCTGCGGCCAGGCCGCGTCGAGCAGGCCGCCCATGGCCTTGTCGTAGCCCAGCTCGTTCCACAGCACTTGCGCCAGGTGGGGCGTGGCCGGGTACAGAGCGCGCAACAGCACGCCAAAGCCTTCGACCACGGCTTCGCGGCCGCCTTCGCTATCCAGCGCCTTGAAGTCTTCCAGCGCGTTGATCATCTTCATCGCGCCCGAGACCACGGTGTTGTACTGCATGCGCGAGTAGTCGTACTCGACTTGCTTGAGCACGGTGTGGATTTCGAGGCGCAGCGCCTTGGCTTCCTTGCCAAACGAGAGGCCGGCAACGCTGGCGCCAGCAGCGGCTGCACGCGCGGCCGCAAATTCTGCAGCGGTGAGCTTGGCGCCAAAGTTGTAGACGCGGCGCAGGAAGCGGTAGCTGCCTTCCACGGCCGATTCGTTCCATTCCAGCGTCAGCTCGGGCGGCGCGGTGAACATGGTGTACAGGCGCGCGGTGTCGGCGCCGTACTTCTCGATCAGCTCTTGCGGATCGACACCATTGTTCTTGGACTTGGACATGGTCGTCATCTCGTAATCGAGCTTGGAACCATCGGCCTTGAGCGTGCCGCCAATGACAACGCCGTTGTCGTTGGTGATGACGTCCACGTCCTTTTCCCAGCAGTACTCTTTGGCGCCAGTGGCCAGCTTTTGCGAGAACGCACCGCGCAGCACCATGCCTTGCGTGAGCAGCTTGGTGAAGGGCTCGTCAATCTTCACCAGGCCCATGTCGCGCATGACCTTGGTCCAGAAACGGGCGTACAGCAGGTGAAGAATGGCGTGTTCAATGCCGCCGATGTACTGGTCCATCGGCATCCAGTAGTCGGCGCCGTCAGCCACCATTTTTTCGCTGTTCTTGGCGTCGCAATAGCGCATGAAGTACCACGAGCTGTCGACGAAGGTGTCCATGGTGTCGGTCTCGCGGCGGGCAGGTTTGCCGCAGCAAGGGCAGACCACGCCGGCGTGGAAAGCTTCGCTCTTGTTGAGCGGGTTGCCAGAGCCGTCCGGCACCAGGCCTTCGGGCAGCACCACGGGCAGGTCCTTCTCCGGCACGGGTTGCGGGCCGCAGTCGGCGCAGTGGATGATGGGGATCGGCGTGCCCCAGTAGCGCTGGCGGCTGATGCCCCAGTCGCGCAGACGCCAGGTGGTTTTCAGCTCGCCCAGGCCCTTGGCTTCCAGCAGCTTGGCGACGGCTTGCACGCCGTCCTTGAAATGCAGGCCGTCAAACTCGCCCGAGTTGATCAGCACGCCGCGTTCCTTGTCGCCGTACCAATCGTGCCAGGTCTTGCTGTCGTAGGCGCCTTCGCCTTCCACAGCCACCACCTGCTGAATAGGCAGGCCGTACTTGTTGGCAAAAGCGAAATCACGCTCGTCGTGCGCGGGCACGCCCATCACTGCGCCGTCGCCGTAGCTCATCAGCACGTAGTTGCCCACCCACACCTCGACTTGCGCGCCGGTGACGGGGTGGGTGACGAACAGGCCCGTGGGCTTGCCCAGCTTTTCCTGGGTAGCCAGTTCGGCCTCAGTCGTGCCGCCCTTTTTGCATTCTTCGATGAAGGCGGCCAGCTCAGGCTTGGAGGCGGCTGCGTGCTGGGCCAGCGGGTGCTCCGGCGCCACGGCGCAGAAAGTGACGCCCATGATGGTGTCGGCGCGCGTGGTGAAGACGTACATCTTGCCTTCGCCGATCAGCTGGCCGTCGGCGCCCTTCACGTCGTGCGTGAAGGCAAAGCGCACGCCGGCTGATTTGCCGATCCAGTTTTCCTGCATCAGGCGCACCTTGTCGGGCCAACCGGTCAAGGTCGCCTTGGGGTTGCCCATTTGCACGTGGTCGAGCAGCTCTTGCGCGTAATCGGTGATCTTCAGGTAGTAGCCAGGGATCTCGCGCTTTTCCACCAGCGCGCCGGTGCGCCAGCCGCGGCCGTCAATCACCTGCTCGTTGGCCAGCACGGTCTGGTCCACCGGGTCCCAGTTCACGGTCTGGGTCTTGCGGTAGGCCACGCCTTTTTCCAGCATCTTCAGGAACAGCCACTGGTTCCACTTGTAGTAATCGGGGTCGCAGGTAGCGACTTCGCGGCTCCAGTCGATGGCCAGGCCCATGGCCTGCATCTGCTTTTTCATGTACGCGATGTTGTCGTACGTCCACTGTGCAGGCGGCACGCTGTTTTTGATGGCGGCGTTTTCGGCGGGCAGACCGAACGCATCCCAGCCCATGGGCATCAAGACGTTGTAGCCCTGCATGCGCAGCTGGCGCGTGAGCATGTCGTTGATGGTGTAGTTGCGCACGTGGCCCATGTGCAGCTTGCCGCTGGGGTAAGGCAGCATGGAGCAGGCGTAGAACTTCTTTTTGCCTGCGTCTTCGCTCACGCGGTAGGCGTCTTGTGCTTGCCACTGGCTTTGCGCTGCGGCTTCAACGTCGGAATGGTTGTATTTCTCTTGCATGGAACTGGTCTGGAAGAAGCGGCTGCCCACGGTCGGCCCGGGGCAAGGCCCAATTGGGCAAAGATTGTAGGCGCATCGCCATAGCCCCGCGCCCTGCTAGTGCCGGAGACGCCGACGCGGATAAGGCAGCGGTGCAAAAATACCTGCTTTTTCTGCGAATTCTTGTTGACAGATAACAATCAACAGCTTCATTTTTAATAGCAAACTCTCTCTGTATGAAGGAACGCATCTTGTGACTTGGGAAGCCATCAACCAACTGGAACCCCGGATGCAGACTGGCCTGGGGCTGGTCGGTCTGGTCATCACCGCCTACCTGCTGCGCCTGGTCGTGCGCCTGGTGCTGCTCAAACTGGTGCCGCGCTTTCGCCACAGCCTGAATGCGGCGTGGGTGAAGACCCTGCTGGCCGACAATATTCTGGTGCGGGCCGCGCAAATCGTGCCTTCGCTGGTGGTGCAAACCGGCATTGCCGCCGTACCCCATATGCCAGCCTTGGCGACCACGGTGGTGCGCAACGTGGCCATTGCGCTGACGGTGCTGCAAGTGGCGCGCCTGCTGAACGCGGTGCTCGACAGCATTCAGGACCACAACGAAGACCGCTTGGAGGCGGCCGAAAGCACGCGCTCGGTCAAAAGCTATGTACAGCTGGGCAAGCTCATCATCATGCTGGTGGCCGCCGTGGTGATGGTGGCCACCTTGATCGACCGTTCGCCGCTGATCCTGCTCTCTGGCCTGGGCGCCATGTCGGCCGTGCTGATGCTGGTGTTCAAAGACACTATTTTGTCGTTCACCGCCGGCGTGCAACTGGCCGGCAACGACATGCTGCGCGTGGGCGACTGGCTGCAGATGGACCAGGTCGGCGCCGACGGCGCCGTGGTCGACATGGCGCTGAACACGGTCAAGATCCGCAACTGGGACAACACCATCACCACCATTCCCACCTGGCGGCTGATGAGCGAGAGCTTCAAGAACTGGCGCGGCATGTCCGAATCGGGCGGCCGCCGTATCAAGCGCAGCATCCTGATCGACAACGCCACCGTGCGTTTTCTGACGGATGCCGATATCCAGGAGCTGGCCCACATAGCGCTGCTCAAGCCTTATCTGGAGAGCAAAACGCGCGAGATCAGCGCCTACAACGACGACTTTGCGCGCAAGGCGCCAGACATGGCCGGCGAGATAGTCAACCTGCGCAAGCTCACCAACATTGGCACCTACCGCGCCTACGTCAACGCCTACCTGCGTGCCCACCCGCGCCTGCGCCCGGAGATGACGATGATGGCGCGCATGCTCGAGAGCACCACCAACGGCTCGCCGCTGGAGATTTATGCTTTCACCGCCACCACCAAGTGGACCGAGTACGAAGCCATCCAGGGCGACATCTTCGACCACCTGCTGGCCGTGCTGCCCGAGTTTGGCTTGCATGTGTTCCAAAACCCGTCGGGCAACGACGTCAAGCTGAGTCTGCGCCAAAGCGCGGTGGGCGTGCTCTCGCAGTAAACCGCTCGCCGCTCAGCGGCGCGGTGCAGGCGCTGCCGGCTCTGGCGGCGCATGCACTTCGGTCACGCTCGTATCTGCGGCCGCCGAGGCAGGTTTGGCGGCCTGGTCTGCAACGGGCGCCAACTCTTGCACCGCTTCCACTTCGGTCGCCTCTTCTGCCCGGCCACTGACACCACCAACGCCGTGGTGCGGCTTTGGCATGGCGCTGGCCCGCGGCACATCGATGGGCTTGCCTTGCGCATCGGCCAGCCCCACCAGCAAAGCGCGGCCATCGGGCAGCACGCGGAAATCGCCAAACTGGGCGCGGGCAAACGCCTCGCCCGTGCCTTCGGGGAAAAAGTAGGCATCGGTCACCAATACCCAGCGGCCCTTGAGCTGCTTGAGCGGCAAGATGATCTCGCCCGCACCGGCATCAGCGCGGCTGCGGGCCAAGGCCAGCACCGTGGCTTCGCCTTTGGCATCGAGCTTGGCACGCACCAGCGCAGCAGGCGCCAGCGATTTGCGCAGTGCAGCGCTTACCTCGGGAGGCAGTAAAAAGTTGAGCGCCATGTAGTCGCCCTGCATCAGCGAACGCGGATCGACGGGCACCAGCCGCACCAGCACGGGCTGGCCTTCGGCGATCACCTTCTCCTTGCCACGCACATCCCAGTTAACCAGGCCAAACACCACCACAGCCCCAGCCACCAGCCACAGCAGGCGCGTACGCGACCAGGCGGCCACGGGCAACAAACCATCGGGCTCTGCACCCTTGCGGACAGCCGCTTGGCGCGCCGCCAGCGCACGCTGCACATACAGGCCAAGCAACAGCACCGCGCCCAACGCCGCCAGGCCCAGGCCTTTTTGTGCCAGCGGCCAGGCCAGGCTGTAGTAAAACTGGCCCAGCGACCACAAGGCGCCCAGCCCGCACAGCGCGGCAATGCGCCAGCGCCCGCCGAGCAAGGCCACAGCAGCCAGCAAGGCCATCACGCCCAACGACGGGCTGAACCAGGCCGCCACTGCCAGCAGCACGCCTACGCCCAGCAAGCTGCGCAGCGTGTACGGCGTGGCCATCTGGTATTTTTTCCAATGTGCCCACAGCAGCACGCTAGCCACCAGCACGCAGACCGAGGCAAAGCCGCGGCCGATCAGCAGCAAAATGCGCCAACTGTTTTTGCTGAGGGGCTCGTCCAGATCCACGCCCAGCAGTTCTTGCACCAGGCCGTAGCCCATGCCAAGCCGTGCCGCCCCACAAAGCGCCATGGCCACCACACCCACTGCAGCGCTGTCGGCAAAGGCCGACCAGCCCATCTGGCTCGAAGCCGCGCCGCGAACCAAGCGCTGACGCTCCTGGCGCAGCCACAACCACCAGGCCGCCACCAGCACCAGGCTGGCCACATCCAGCATCACCAGCAACGGCACGCCAGCCACACTGCGCTGCAAAAACAGATAAGCGGCCACACCAAACACCAGCCCCAGCATGCGCCGCACCCACAACGCATGGGCCACTGCCGCGCCCAGCAACTGCAGCAAGGCCAGCAAGCCCGAGAACAGCCAGAACTCCAGGCGCGCGCCATGCACATCGTGACCCAGGCGCGCCAGAAACATGCCGCAGAACAAGCCCCACAACACCAAGGCCAAGCAGGTGAGAAAAACGCCGTTATCACGCCTGAGCAACACCGCAGCGCCCGCCAAACCCAAAACGTTGACCACGTAGGCCGCCGGGTTGCGGAACCAGAAATCCGTGTCCAACAGCGCCAGCAAAAAAGCGCCAGCAGCCAAGGCGCACACCAACGCGCCCAGCAGCGCCAAGCCGATCACAAAAATATTGGGCTCTTCGTCGTCAACCACCTCAGGCTGAGCGCCACGAACCAAACCTTGTGCCTGGGCGCGCGGCCACCAGGCCGGCGTAGAGTGGAAAACACTCATTGCACACCTCCTGCCGTAGCTTCAGCGCGCAAGCGCCGCTGCACCGCGAGCAAGCCTGAAACCGTAGCGGCCAGGCAAGCGAGCGTAGCCAGTGCAAAGAACAAGAAGGCCGCCTCTTCGCTGCCTCCGTTAAACAATACGCGAGCCAGCAAGCCCAGCACCCAGACGTTGGCAGCCAGCGTACACAGGCACAGGCTCAAGAAATCACGCAAGCGGCCTTGGTAAGACACAGCCATGGCCAGCGCAATCAGCAGCCCGCTGAGCCACCAGCCCCAGCCGATGCCCCGGCTGGAGAACAGCTGGATCAGGCCCATGCCCGTCCAGGCGCCCAAGGCCAGGCCCAGAGCCAGGCGGTGCGACCACCAGCCCATGCCCGCTGGCAAGCGAGTCCACGGCAGCAAAGCCACCAGCGCGGGCACCAGCGCCAAAGCCAACCACATTGCGGCATACAACAATTGCCGCGGCGTGGTGCCACGGCCTCGGAACAAAATCTCCCACAGATCCAGGTGGCCCCACCACATGGCAATGGCTGCCGCCACCACCAGCACCCACAGCATCCACAGCACATCGCTGCGCGCCAGCAGCGTCCACACCAAGGCCAGCGCGGCCCAGGTGGCAAAGAGCTGCCAGGCGTCGGCCCCGGTCTGGTAGGTCTGCCCGACAAAGGCCAGCAAACCGCCCAATGCCAGGGTGGCACACAACAGTGCCGCTATGCGCCCGCGCCGCCAGAACAGGGAGGCGAGCACGCTGACGAGCAAAGCGCCTTCGATCAGCAGCAGCTTGAACATGCGCGTTTGTTCTTGCCAATTGGCCGCAACCCAGAACACCAGGCCACTGGCCAAAAGCAGCGCTGCCACCAGCAGCAGCCCCATGTGCAAGCGCTGCGCCAGGCTGCGCGGCTCGCCCGGCGCCACTGCCAGCGTATAGAGCTGCTCGATGCGGCTATCGCCAGGCGGCAACTGCGCGGCCGCCTGGTACAAGCGTGAATCCATGACCAACCTCCCTTGTGTACTGCACGCCATCATGCAGACAAAGCGCACTGTAGCCAAGCGCCGGGCACAGGCTGTGACCCAGCGAGAAAGTAGCGGATATTGATACTTGCGGGAGAGATTGGCGCTGCTGGCTGCAGCTTTTTTCAGCGCTTGCGAACTGCCGGTTGCGCCACAAAGCCCATGCGCGTGAGGCCGGCCGATTGCGCGGCATCCATCAGCTCCACCGCGCGCGCATAAGGCAGGCTTTGGTCGATGGAGAGCTGCACTTCGGTCTGCGGGTTGCGCTCGGCTTGCTGCTGCAGCAACTCTTTGAGTGCCGCCATATCAGTGGCTTTGCCGTCGGCAAACAGCTCACCTTGGGCGTTCATCTGCACCGCAATCGCAGCGGGCGGATTGGCCGGCGTAGCGCTGGCGGCCTTGGGCAGATCGAGGCGGATCGAGGCAGCCAGCAAAGGCGCCGCCATGATGAAGATGACCAGCAGCACCAGCATCACGTCGACCAGCGGCGTGACGTTTATCGCGCTGATCGGCTGGCTCGCCTGGGGTTTGCTGAAGCGCCCGAATGCCATGTTTGGTGCCCGGTGCTGGTTCAGCGGCTGCCCACGGTCGCCACGGCGGCCGGGTTGGCCTGCGGCTGGTGCTGCGCAAGCCCGGCGCCGTTGGCTTGCGCCGTCTGCTGCCAAGCCCAGGTTTGCATATCGTGGGCAAAGCCTTCGAGCAGCTCTTCCACTTGCGCTCCTTTGCGGCCCAACAGGTTGTAGGCCAGCACAGCGGGCAAGGCAACGGCCAGGCCGGCCGCCGTCATCACCAGTGCTTCACCCACCGGGCCTGCCAGTTGCTCCAGGCTGACGTGGTCTGCACCAGCCAGCACCGCCAGCGCTTGGTGAATGCCCCAAACCGTGCCCAGCAAGCCCACAAACGGCGCGGTTGCGCCGATGGTGGCCAGCACGGTTTGGCCCCAGTGCAGTTGGTAGCTGGCCGATTGCAAGGCTTCGCGCAGCACTCGCGTAGTTTGCACTTGCGCGCCGCTAGCAACAGCCAGGCTATGTTGCGCAGCAGGCACGCCGCCCACGATGTTTTCAATGGCATCTACTGCCGGGATGATGAGCCGCAGCCGGTCTTGCTGCGGCAATTGCTGGCGCGCCTGCTCCCAACTGCTGGCTTGCCAGAAAGCGCTGGTGCTGCGCGCCGTGTCGCGCTGTGCGCGGCCCAGCCACCAAGCTTTGTACAAGATCAGCACCCAGCTGAGCACCGACATGATGAGCAGCACCAGCGCCGTGCCGCGAGCGACACCGTCTGCCTGCGAAAGCCATTGCCAGGTGGTCATTGCCAGCCGTCCTTTCGTGCGCCGGCCATGCAGCCGCATGGCGCAGCGCCGCTATATTTATTGCAGGCCGAGCACGGCATACATGTCGTGCAGGCCGGTTTTCTGCTGAGCCAGATAGCGCGCGGCGCGCAGGCTGCCCTTGGCGTAACCGGCGCGGCTGCTGGATTTGTGGGCGATCTCGATACGCTCGCCTTCGCCCGCAAACAGCACGGTGTGGTCGCCCACAATATCGCCGCCGCGCACCGTGGCAAAACCGATGGTGTTCTCCACACGCGCACCGGTGTGGCCATAACGCTCGTACACAGCGCGGTCTGCCAGGTTGGTGCCCTGCGCCTGGGCAATCACTTCGCCCATTTTCAGCGCGGTGCCCGAAGGCGCATCCACCTTGTGCTTGTGGTGCGCTTCGACAATCTCAATGTCGTAACCGCCCTCTTGCAGCGCCTTGGCTGCCATCTCCAACAGCTTGAAGGTAACGTTGACGCCAACGCTCATGTTGGGCGACAGCACCACCGCCGTCTTCTTGGCGAACTCGGCAATCTGCGCCTTTTGGGCATCGTCAAAACCGGTGGTACCAATGACCACGCGCACGCCTTTTTCTGCCGCCACGGCCAAATGGGCCAAGGTGCCTTCGGGGCGGGTGAAATCAATCAGCACATCTGCATGGGCCAGGCCTTGCGCCACATCGGCGGTAATCTGCACGCCCGTGGGTTTGCCCAAAAACGCACCTGCATCGCTACCCAGGCTGGGGTTGCCAGCGGCATCAAGCGCGCCGGTCAATTGCAGATCGGTACTGGCCAGCACGGCCTCGATCAGCATGCGGCCCATGCGGCCACTGGCGCCGGCAATGGCGATGCGAATGCGGGGAGAGGTGGAAGAGGCTGCTGTCATACAAGGCTTTCGTTGCACACACCATGCCGCCCAACGGCAGCCGGTTTATCAAAACTGGCGCCAACGCCGCCGGGGCACGCGTTGGCGCTTATCCGTTCAGTAAGAGATCAGCGCTGGGGCGATTCCAGCGGCGGGTAGCTGGCAGGCGGCGTTGCCGTGCTGTTTTTCCCCGTGCTCTCGGGCACCGACTTGGCCGCATCGGCAGAGGCGGCGTCGTCCTTCTTGAACTTGGCGAGCTCTTCAGGCGTGGCCTCAAGGCGCGGCACCTTGGGTGTCTTGATCGAGGTGGAGACCGAGGAGACGAACTCCTGCTCGCTTGGCATCTCGTCGCCTTCATAGCGGGCCAGGCCCGTGTCGTCAAAGAACACGGTAAAGCGGCGCTCTTGCTCGGCTACGCCCTTGCGCTTGATGGTGAAAACGTAATCCCAGCGGTTGGCATGGAAGACGCTGGCCAACAACGGCGTGCCCAGCAAATCCTTGACCTGCTGGCGGCTCATGCCTTTTTGCAAGGCATCCACCTGCTCCTTGGTGATCACATTGCCCTGCACCACTTCCACCTTGTACGGGGTGATGGAATCGGCAAACTTGCGGCTGGCATCATTGAACGAGCCACAGGCAGCCACGCTGGCACCCAAGGCCAACAGCGCCGCCAAGCGGGCGCCGGAACGAACAAAGTCGGGCATGGTTATAAACATAGCGATATGATCGGCCATTGTAGCGGCTGGTCTCCAGGCCTTCCTCAGAAGTCCGTGTACCACTCGGGCCCACTTGAAAGACCTTGTTATGAAGAATATTGAAGAACTCAAAAGTACTGGCCTGAAGGCGACGCTGCCCCGCCTCAAAATCTTGGACATCTTCCAGAATGGCAGCCAGCGCCACATGACGGCCGAAGACGTTTTCCGCGTACTGCTCGAAGAGCGCTCCGACATTGGCCTGGCCACCGTGTACCGCGTGCTCACGCAGTTCGAGCAAGCCGGCATCCTGATCCGCAGCAATTTCGAAAGCGGCAAGGCCGTCTACGAGCTCAACGAAGGCCAGCACCACGACCACTTTGTCTGCACCAGCTGCGGCAAGGTCGAGGAGTTCTACGACGCCGAAATAGAAAAGCGCCAGCAGTCCATCGCCAAGGCCAAGGGCTGGGTGGTGCACGACCACTCGATGGCGCTGTACGGCCAATGCGCCGAGTGCGCCGCCAAGGCCAAGTAAGCGCCAGATTCCCCGGTTTCCACGGCGAGGCAGCCCGCAAGGCGCCTCGCCGTTTACTTTTCGCAACCACTTCTTTACCGGCCCATGACGCAGAAGGCGCACCATGCAGGGCACTGTCCTTTGCATACCGAGCACCATGCGTCCACTTTTCCGGATTGTCTCGCTCAGCCTCCTGGCCCTGGCAACGCTGGGCCTGGCGTCTTGCGCCACCCCGTCACCACCGACGGCCGGACACACACAACCAGGCCACACTGCAGAGCCCACGCTCAGTGCTCTGCAGCGCCAGCAATGGCTCGACCGCGTCACCTGGGGTGCCAACGACAGCGCTGACCGACATTTGCAACGCCTGGGGCTCAGTGCCTGGCTGCAAGAGCAATTGCACCCGCAGCAACTGACCATGCCGGCGCCGGTGCAACAGCACATTGATGCGCTCGAGATCAGCCAACGCTCGATGGCCGAGATTCAGCAAGACATCGCCGCCCAGAGACGCAGTGCTCGCGACAGCCTCGATGGCGACGAAGGCGCACGCCTGCGCCAGCAAGTACAAACCCGCCTCAACCAGCTGGCTGCGCAGGCGCAGCAGCGCCATATCTGGCGCGCACTGTACTCACCGGCCCAGTTGCAGGAGCAGATGACCTGGTTCTGGATGAACCACTTCAACGTCAGCACCCGCAAAGGCGAAACCAGGCTCTGGATCGCGGACTACGAAGAGCGGGCGATCCGTCCCAACGCTTTGGGCAATTTCCGCAGCTTGCTGGAGGCCAGCATGCGCCACCCGGCCATGCTCATCTACCTGGACAACGCCAGCAACGCCCAGGGCCACATCAACGAAAACTATGCGCGCGAACTGCTGGAGCTGCACACCATGGGTGTGGGCAGCGGCTACACCCAGGCAGACGTACAAGCCATGGCACAGGTTTTGACAGGTGTCGGCTTCAGCACCCGCGCAGCAAATGCGCCGCCCCCCAAGCTGCCGCCTGCACTGCGCGCAGACTACCGGCGCCAGGGCTTTTTCGAGTTCAACCCCAGCCGGCACAACTACCAGCCTCAGGTTTTTCTAGGGCAGCCGCTGCATGCCTCAGGAATGGCCGCGGTAGACGAGGCGCTGGACCGCATCGTGGCAGCGCCAGCCACGGCCCATTTCATTGCGCAAAAGCTGGCTGTTTTTTTCCTCGGCGATCATCCGCCCGCTGCCGTGGTGGAGCACACAGCGCAAGCGTTTGCGCGCAGCCACGGCGACATCCCCAGCACCTTGCAAGCGCTGCTGACAGCCCCACAAGCACAGCAGATGCAAGCACAACGCTTCAAAGACCCCATGCACTATGTGATGGGCGCCTTGCGCCTGAGCCTGGACAGCAGGGTGGCCAGCAATGTAGTACCCGTACTGGGCTGGCTGGGCCGCTTGGGCGAGCCTTTGTACGGCCATGAAACGCCAGACGGCTACCCCCTGGCCCAGTCTGACTGGGCCAGCTCCGGCCAAATGACAGCCCGTTTCGAGGTGGCGCGGCAAATCGCCACCCGCAGCGCCGTGCTTTTCCGCACCGTTCCACAGGCGCCACTGGAGCAGCCGCCCTACACCGATTTAGCCCAAGGCCTCAGCGCACAAACGCGCGTCGCGCACTGGAGCACCAACTCCCGCAACGCCCTGGCGCAGGCACGCAACGTCCCCGATTGGAATACCTACTTTCTTTGCGCTCCAGAGCAAATGCAGCGCTGAGGCGAGACCCACCATGCAAAGACGCCAATTCCTCACCGCCGCCGCCAGCCTGCCCCTGGCCTTTGGCATGCAGCGCAGCCGCGCGGCTGCCCTTCCAGCTGAAGCGCCTCGGTTCTTGCTGGTTTTTCTGCGTGGCGCCTACGACAGCAACAGCCTGCTCGTACCCACACACAGCGATTTCTACTATGCCGCGCGGCCCAACATTGCGATTGCTCGCCCTGGCGAGGCGAACGGCGCCTTGGCACGGTAATCCCCCCACAAACCACCGCTCTGAGAAGTAGAGCTATGCGGCCATGGCCAGCCGCTGTTTGGGGGTGATGCC
>NZ_JBHZGV010000032.1:0-30950 GCF_043359985.1 Comamonas trifloxystrobinivorans | reverse complement strand
GGCTGTTGGCTGTTGGCTGTTGGCTGTTGGCTGTTGGCTGTTGGCTGTTGGCTGTTGGCTGTTGGCTGTTGGCTGTTCAGGATGTCCTTCCACCCCTGTCAGCCAGCGCCTGCGATCACAGCAAATGCCGGCGGTTTGGCTGCCGAAGGACAGCCAAACTTCGTGAACTGACTCGCGGCCGCTGTTTGAATGGAGCGCTTTAGCGCGGAATGAGTTCGGCCGCGCGCCGGCATTTGTTGTGAGCGCAGGTTGCCCCGATTGCCCCGCTTCGCGGGGCGGTCGGGGACGCTGGCTGTGGGGCAGATTTTTCGCCTCCCTTTTTGGCTGGGCAAAAAGGGAGGTCGCCTGCCGGGGCGAAACCCGGCCAGCTGCAGCATGCAAAAGCCCTGCAACACCAGTGAGAAAACGACCGCTCCAAATCTGCGCGAAGCGCAGATATCCCTATAAAGGGCGAAACGCCAACCACTCCACGCCCGCAACAACGCCCAAAGCACTGCCACACCGCGTGCCAGCGGCAAAGCCCTCCCTCAGCCCTGCACATCCTCAGAAAACAGCACCCACTCGTTGCCCGTCTTGCGCCAGTACTGGCGCAGCGACCAGGGCTCGGCCAGGTTGCGGCTTTGGAGGCGGAAGTTGGCGATGCGGATTTCGCCCTTGGCGTCTTTCCAGGCGTAGACCGACACGTCCTGCAATTGGGTATTGGCACTTTTGAATGCCGCAGCCATGCGCTCTTGCATGGGTTTGTTGTCGTCAGCGCTGCGCAACTCTGGCGCGTAAAGCCTGCCCAGTGCTGCGGCATCGCCCTGGTTCCAGCTTTGCTGCCAGCGCGTGAGCACCTGCAGGAAAGCGTCGCGCTCACGCGCCTGGCCGGCATCAGCACTGGCCACCCACTGCAGACGGTCGCGCACCAGCACGGGCGCGAATTTGTCAACGCTGCGCATCAGCCGCAACAGATCGGTATTGGACAAAACCATGCAGCCATCACTCGCCTGTGGCAGGCGGGCGAACTGCTCGGGCGGCGAACCATGCAGCCAGATGCCGCTGCCCGAGCGGCCCATGGCGCGGTCCCAGTCGTTCGGGTAGTTCACCGTCAAAGCGCCCTTGCCATAAAACTCTGGCAGCTTGGCGCCCGCAATCTGGCGGCCGATGAAGTACATGCCCTCTGGCGTGCGCTGGTCGCCCTCTTCAAGCTTGCCCATGCCGAGCTTGCCGACGGACACGTAGTAATCCGCCGTGAGCACCAGCTTGCCCGCTTCGTGCTTGAAGAGGTACAGGCGCGACTTGCTCGCATCAATGGCAATGGCTTGGCGTACCGTGGGCGCCAGCGCCAAAAACTCGGCCGGAATGCTGCCCGTGGCAGGCAATGCGCTGGCACCTTGTACGCGGCGTTTTATTTCGTCTTGCAGGCCGTGCAATTGCTGCAGGCTGTCGGTTGGCCCCGCAGCATTGGCTGCGGCTGTAGCAGCGACAGCAGGCGCGTGTTTAACCAACACGGGCACAGCCTGCTGCACCGGTGCAGCAGGCAACGCGCCCGCATGGCCGGTTTTGTAGCGCAGCAAATCGGCATACACCAGCTGCGCGGCTTGGAAATGCGGCACATCGCTGGTCAGGCTGGCGGCCGCTTGCAAAGACGCGTCGAGCTTTTGCTGCCGCACCAGATCAATCACTTTGAGCAAGCGCTCTTCGGCATTGCCGTGGCTGGCCGCTACCGGGCTGCTGGCAGCTCGGGCCGTTGCAGGGGCCGATTTGCGTGGCTCTTTAGCCGCCGATTTGCGGGATTTGCTGGCTGCAGCGGCCTCCGCTTTGCCTTTGCGTGCCTGTGGCGCAGATGGCTCCGCCTTGCTCTCGGACGGCTTGGCCTGCGCTGTGCACAAGGCCCCGCCCGTGGCCAAAGCCAGGGCTACCGTGGCCCATGGCCGCCAATACTGCTTGCAAAAAGGCATCGCCTGAAATTCCTCATCCCCGCGGCCACCGTTGGCCGCCTGCCGCGCATGATACCGCGCAGCCTGCCACCATCAGCCGCCCGTGGATTCGCGCACGATGTGCCACTGCCCTTTTTCGTGGCGCAGCTGCAGGGTTTTGCGCGTGGTGGTGTTGAGCGAGCCGGCCACATAGTGCTGGCGGAACTTGGCCGTGGCCTCGTCGCCATCAACGCTCACTTGCAGATTGCGCACACCCACCTCAATCTCCTGCTTGCCGACGATGCGCACGCGGCGCCCTTCTTTCCAGGCCGCCAGCGAGCCACCGCCGGCTGGCTGGAATTTGTCGCTATAGGCGTCGAGATAGGCGGCCATGTCCTTCTTTTGCCAGGCTGCAGCCCAGGCATGCACGGCACGCTCGACCTCAGCCACAGCTGCCGGGCGGGCAGCAGGCGCGGGCTTGGCGGCGGCTTCGGCAGGCTTGTCGGCATCGGCGGCGTCTGCTTTAGCAGGTTTGGCTGCCGCTTCGGCTTTGGCGGGTTCGGTTTTGCTGGCTTCGGGTTTGGCTGGCTCGGCCTTGACCGGCTCCGGTTTGGCCGGGCTGGGCTTGGCCGCAGCGACCACCGGCGCAGCGGCTACCGCCACCGGTGCTGGCGCTAGAGCGGGCGCGACCACCGGTGCAGGGGCTGGTGCAGGTGTCGGCGCCTTGGCAACCACCACGGGCTCTGGTTTGGGAACAGGTGCAGCCGCCGCAGCGGGAGCCACTGGCGCAGAGGCTGCAGACGCTTCTGCCTTGGCCACCGTGGCCTTGGGGCGCGCAGCGGCGGCGCCGGGCACGATCTGGGTGATCAGCGCCAGCTTGGGCTTCAAATCCTGGCGCGAGCCGTCCAGCTGCAAGGCCTTGGAATAGGCTTCGCTGGCCATGCGGGCGTACAGGTCGCCCAGGTTCTCGTGCGCTGTGGAATAGCTGGGGTTGGTGCGGATGGCCTGCTCCAGCGCCTCGGCCGCCTTGCGCTCCTGGCCATCGGCGGCATACAGCACAGCCAGGTTGTTATAAGGCTCGGGCATGTGCGGATAGTCACGCGTCAAGGCCGTGAAAATCTTGATCGCCTGCGCGCTCTGCTTTTGCTCGGTGGCGATCACGCCGCGCAAAAAGCGCATTTCCACATCGCCGGGGTTTTGCTGCAAAAAGCTGTCGGCCTGCTTGGCGGCCTGGTCGGCCTTGCCTTGCTCCAGCAATTGGGCCACTTCGTCCACCGGACGGGCCGCCTGTGCGGGCAGGTGTTGCAGCGCCATGCCGCAACCGAGCAATACCGCAGCCCAACGGTGCTGAGACCACAGCTTGCCGGCACGGTGCAGCGGCGACGAAACGGGAGGCGCGATCTTCATAAGCAGTGGATCTCTTTGCAATGCAGGGCAAGCCGCCCACAGCCCACCGGGGCATGGCAGATGGCTCTCAAACCACCCGCAGCACCCGCCGGCGCTGTGCGGTTGGGGTGGCCGATTATAAACAGTCAGATACAAACCGGGCAGCCCGGCCTGACCGCCGGATTTACCCGCAGACAGACGGTGTGCCAGTCCGCCAGCGCGGCCCAGCCGAGTGCGCTGCAGTGCAACAAAGCTACGTTCCCGATGCGGTGACGTTACGTAACGTTGCCCGTAACACCGAGCGGAACATACCGATAACTGCGCGCGCACCCAGAACTCCAAGAAGATTAAAAATCAATAAATATCAATGGATTAAGCACATAAAAAGGCGCGCCCTCGCTTGTAACCGGTTGTTGGCACGGCTATTGCGCTAAGAGAGGCATCCATCTGTGCAGTCGCACGCCGATGATCCACTTTTAGCAGGAACCGACCATGACCACCGCTGCCAACACCACCACCCTCTGCGTTGCCCCGGAAACCGCAGGCTCCAACCCTGGTACGCCGGCCACCGCTTCGGCCAAACTGACCCAGGCCAGCCAGGACGTGCAGATCGTGCGTGGCGGCCAAAGCCAGCCTGCACAAGCCGGCGGCCAGCTGCTGATGGGCGACACCATCGTGGTTCCGGCCGGTGCCCATGCGCAAGCGGTGATTACCGATAGCAACGGCAACGCCCAGATCGCCGCACTGAGCGCCAACACCGAAGCCCGTCTGGACAGCTGTGACAACAACGGCGCTGTGGCCGCCGCCGCCCTGGCCACCAACACTGGAGGTGCGGAAACCGTGGCCGCCGCCGACGCAGCCAATGCCGGCACCGCGCCCAAAGAGGCCAGCGACGACGACGGCGCAGGCGGCTGGGTGCTGGGCGACTACTTGCTGGCAGGCCTGGGTGGCTTGGGCGCAGCTGCCCTGGTCGCAGCCATGAACAGCAGCGATGATGACTCGACCACCGGCCACAACCCCGGCGGCAACAACAGCGGCAGCAACCCCGGCCTGCCCAACCTCACCGACCCGACCGAAACCACCGAGCCCACCAACAGCGGCGAGGCCACCGATACCACGGATACCACGGACGGCACCGACCCGACCGATACCACATCGCCTACCGATGTGACCGCGCCCACCGACTCCACCAACCCCACGGACCCGGTGCCCCCTACGGAGCCCACGGACGGCACTGAACCGACCGACACGACCGACACGACGGACACGACCGACACCACAGATACAACTGACACCACCGATACCACCGATACCACCGACACGACTGACACCACGGATACGACCGATACCACTGACACGACTGACACCACCGATACGACGGACACCACAGACACGACCGATACCACAGACACGACCGATACCACGGATACGACCGATACCACTGACACGACTGACACCACCGATACGACGGACACCACAGACACGACCGACACCACAGACACGACCGACACCACGGATACGACCGATACCACGGACACGACCGATACCACGGACACGACCGATACCACGGATACGACCGACACCACGGACACGACCGACACCACGGACACGACCGATACCACCGACACGACTGACACCACGGATACAACCGATACCACGGACACGACCGACACCACCGATACGACCGACACCACGGATACAACTGACACCACCGATACGACCGATACCACGGATACGACGGACACCACCGATACGACTGACCCCACCGACACCAGCGGCGAGCATGGCCTGATCACCTCGGTGCAAGATCTCGTCAACGGTCTGCTCGGCGGCACCATTGCTGCGCCTGTGGTTGACTTGGTCAACGCCCTGGTCGATCCGAACGGCGGCACGCTCGACGCGATCACCGGCATTCTGGAAAACCTGACGCTCACCGACAGCGGCGCCCTGGGTGGCCTCACCAGCCTGATCGATGGTTTGGTAAACCTCGACAACCAAGGCCTGAACCCGCTGATCGACACCTTGAACGGCTTGGTGGCCGGCCTGGGCAGCCCCGACGGCAGCGGCTCGCTGCAAGACCTGGTGAGCAACGTCACCGGTGGCCTGCTCGGCGAAGGCGGTGCATTGACCGGCTTGCTGGGCGGCCTGCTCAGCGGCGGCGCAGGCAGCGGTAGCGGCAACAGCGGCGGTGGCGACGAGCATGGTCTGATCACCTCGGTGCAAGACCTGGTGAACGGCCTGCTCGGCGGCACCATCGCTGCGCCGGTGGTGGACTTGGTCAACGCCCTGGTCGATCCGAACGGCGGCACGCTCGACGCGATCACTGGCATTCTGGAAAACCTGACGCTCACCGACAGCGGCGCCCTGGGCGGCCTCACCAACCTGATCGACGGTTTGGTGAATCTGGACAACCAAGGCCTGAACCCGCTGATCGACACCTTGAACGGCTTGGTGGCCGGCCTCGGCAACCCCGAAGGCGCTGGCTCGCTGCAAGACCTGGTGAGCAACGTCACCGGCGGTCTGCTGGGCGAAGGCGGCGCGCTGGGTGGTTTGCTCGGCGGCTTGCTCAGCGGCGGCAGCGCTGGTGGCGGCAACGCCGGCGGCAGCGCTGGTGGCGGCAACGCCGGCGGCACCGATGGCAGCGGTCTGATCACCACGGTCGATGATGTCGTCAACCACCTGCTGGGCGGCACGGTCGCTCAACCGGTGGGCGATCTGCTGCATGCGCTGATCAACCCGGACGACGGCACGCTGTCGGCGGTGACCGGTGTGCTGGAGCAACTCACCCACTCCGATGGTGGCGCACTGGGTGTGCTCAACGACTTGGTCAGCGGCCTCACCAACCTGCAAGGCCAGGGCCTGGAGCCGGTGATTGGCGCACTCAACCAACTGATCGCCGGCCTGGGCAACCCCAGCGGCGCGGGCGCTGTGCAAGACGTGGTTTCCAACGTCGTCGGTGGTTTGCTGGGCAGCGTTGGCGGCCTGCTGGGCGGCGTTACCAGCACCGTCACCGATACCGTCACCGATGTGGTGGCCGGCGCAAATGGCGGCGGCAGCACCGGTGGCAGCGACGACGGCCATGGCCTGGTGAGCTCCGTGCAAGACACGGTAGACCATCTGCTCGATGGCACCGGCCTGGCTCCGGTGGGCGATCTGGTCGACCAACTGCTCAATCCCGCTGACGGCGTACTGGCTGCCGTGACCAACCCGGTTGAACAGCTGACCGACACTGGCAGCGGCGCCCTGGGCGCGGTGACCGACCTGGTCGACAGCTTGGTGCAAGCGCCAGCCGGCGTGCTGGACCCGGTGGTGGATCTGGGCCACGACCTGGTGGCTGGCCTCACCGGCACCGGTTCTGGCAGCGAAGGCGCAGGCGCTGGCGACTTGCTCGACACCGTGCTGCCCGCCGTGACCGAGCCGGTGGCTGATCTGGTCGACACCGTGACCGATGTGGTGGCCGATACGGTGCAAACCGTTGGCGATCTGGTGGACACCGTGGGCAGCACCGTCGGCAGCGCCACCGATCTGGTGGGCGATCTGGTGGCCGGCCTGACGGATGGCATCGGCGCCGCCACTGGCACCGGCACCGATGCAGCCAACGGCGCTGGCTCGCTGGTCAGCGGCGTGCTCGACACCGCCCTGCCCGCAGTCACTGAGCCGGTTGCAGACCTGGTGAACACGGTGACCGATGTGGTCGGCAGCGTGGCCGATGTAGTGACCGACGTGGTGGGCTCGGTGGGCGACAACCTCGCCGCCGCTACAGCGGGCACGGGCGTGGTGGGCGATCTGGTCGCCAGCACCGTGGGCAGCAACGGCCTGGTCAACCAGGTGGTTGATGGCCTGCTGGGCAGCAATGGCCTGGTGAGCGGCCTGCTCAATGGCGTGCTGGGCGGTGGTCTGCTGGGTGGCGGCAGCGCTGCCAGCGCCATGGCCAGCGCCGATACCGAGCCGGTGACCGTGGCCATCAGCAGCCAGGCCGATGCCGCAGCCGGCAGCAGCGGCATCGTCCACGACCTGCAGCACAGCATGAGCCTCTAAACCAGCCGGCCCTGCTGCATGCCCCAGGGCGGCAGCGGGGCCCAAACACACTCTCCAACCAACCCAGAGAGTCCCGCCATGATGAACGCAACCCTAGCTCGCCAGCCCGCCCCCCACGCCAGCCAGGCCCTGCATGCCCAGCCGAGCGAACCCATCGCCCTGGCGCAGCAGCTGGATCTGGCCTTCCGCTTTGTGGCCCAGCATGTGGTATCGCTGCCCGAGCCCTATGCCTGCTGTGTGCTGTTCTTCACCATCACTGCCGACCAGCTGCCTGTCACCAGCTTCAGCGTGCGGCGCGTCACCGTACATGCCGCCTGGCGCGAAGGTGCCACGCGCGTGCGCCAATGGGCCTGGGCGAACAGCGCCAACAGCGTGGAGCTGCGGGTGGACTGGGCCTGCGGCATCCAACCCGCTGCCAGCGCCAGCCTGCCGGCCCGCAGCGCCGACCCCAGCCGCACCTGGGCCGTGGCTGATGACGAGCTCGAATGCACCGAGCTGCTCACCGCTCTGGGCAAGCGCACCGCACACGATCTGACCTCAGTGCAACACCTGAGCGACCCGGTGCCTGCCGTGACCCACGCGCGCTGGCAATTGCTGCTGGAAGGCGTGTATATCGACCCGCACGGCGAGCTGAGTGCCTTGCCGCGCCCACGCATGTCGCCCCAGCATCTGCGCAGCGGCCCGGCAGCGCCCATGCTGCACCGCGCTACGCAAGCGCTGATCACGCAACGCCAAACCGACGAAGGCAGCTGGCACGAAGCCGGCACCTTGCTCGACCACCTGGGCATTACCTACGCACTGCTGTTGGCGCAAAGCCATACCCAGCACGAACAGCGCAAGGGCGACCCGGCCGCACTCGCCTGCCACCGCGCCGTGGCCTACCTGATCGAGCAAATGCGCCGCTGGAGCCTGCACGATTACGCCAGCGAGCTGCTGCACGCGTTGTGCCTGATAGTGCTGGTGCGCTACACCACGCAGTTTCCTGGTGCGGCGGGCTCATCCACCGTCAGCGGTTTGATGACCTTGCTCTCGCAACACCTGGCCGCGCAAGCACCCGGCCAGCACGGCGATGCCGCGCCCTGGACCCCGTTGGCCCTGGAAGCCCTGCGCCAGCGCCAGCAGCAAGCCGCGCCCGACGAGCTGCTCGACGCCGCCTCGCCCCAGCGCAGCTACGACGGTAAATGGCTGCATGCCAGCTGGTCGCAGCTGCGCCAGATTGCCGACGACGGCGGCCGCCCCGCCACGCTCTCTGAGCCCTGGATCACCGCCGCTGTCATGGAATGCTCGCTGCGCCAAGGCCAGCCGCAATTTGCCAGCGAGACGCTGCAAGCGCAGTTCCAGTCGAACATGCAAACCCTGTTCCGCGCCTGCTACCAGCGCATCGTATGGCCCGAGGTGGCGCTGTTCCAGGCGGGAGAAACACGCAAGCGGGCGGCTTTTTTCTCGCCCCGCACCGGAAACAGCCTGGTCAGCGATTGCCGTGTGGCCAGCCAACTTCTGATAACCATTTGTGCTTCCATCAATTTCACTTCTAAACAATAAGTAAAAGTTACAAATAACAGCGCACTTGGAAAAATAATTTTTGATAGCAATAAATATCGACAACTACAAGCCAAATCTGCATTTTCATAAAGGAAATTCAGCTATCAGATTTGATGCAACAGGTAACAAAATGATCAGAACTGATCATCGCTTCAATTTTTTGCTATCAGTAAAAAATATAACTGTCATCAATTGTTATCAAGACAAAGTCAATTTGGCAGTCTTTGCACCTTATTTGACATTTTTTATGGATGTTTTTGGTTACAAAAACTTCCATTGCTTACTTAATACCTGCAAAATGTTTCAAAACGCTTCTCGATCTTGTCTCGTTACTGGCCCCTTACCCGAGTCCTGACCATGATTGAATTCCTGCTCCCGCACAAGCTGGTCCCAGCAGCCAAAGCTGCCGGTGCCGCAGGCATTGCGGGGCCCGCAGGAGCGTTTGCCGGCGCCATTGGCCAAAGCTTTGACCGAGCCCGCCCCTACCTGCGCCAGGCCGCCTGGCTGTCGCTGCCCATCAGTTTGCTGGGCCTGCTGCCTTCGATCTTTCTGCTCCAGGTCTACAACCGCGTCATTGCCCGCGGCGGCAACGCCACCCTGATCGCCATGGTGGCCGGCGTCCTCTGCTTTTTGAGCCTGGAGCTGTGGCTGCGCCGCCGCCGGGCCCGCGCCCTGCGCGAAGCCGGTGCCACCATTGACCGCGACATGGCGCAGGCGCTCATGCACGGCATGCTGCGCCACCCCATGCTCAGCCTGGAGCGGCGCCCGGCCAGCCAGTGGCTGCAATTGTTCCGCGATGTGGGCGCGCTGCGCACCGGTGTCTCGGGCGGCGTGGCCTCGTCCATGCTCGATCTGCCGATGGCGCTGATCGCGCTGGTGGTGGTGGGCATCATCGCCTGGCCGGTACTGCCCGTCATTTTGGTGGCCATGCTGATTCTGGCCGTGCTCGCCTGGTGGTGGGCCGACGAAGTGCGCACAGGCAAGGTCGAAGAGCTGGAGCAAGCCCGCCAGCTCGACCGCAGCACCGCAGAAATCTGCAATGCCCGCAGCACGCTCAAAGTGCTGGGCTACGACGGCGCTGCTCTGCAGGCCTGGCAAAGCGGCTACGATCGCTGGCTGGCCGAGAGCTTCCACAAAAACGGCGAAATGGAAAACGCCAAAGAGCTCAGCCATGTGCTGCTGACGCTGTTCTCGGTAGCCGTCATCACCATGGGCGCCGTCGCCATCAATGCACAGTGGATGAGCATTGGCAGCCTGATGGCGGTGAACCTGCTGTCCAGCAAAGCCCTGGGCCCGATTGCGCAACTGGCCAGCAACTGGCGCGCCCTGGCCCGCGCCAACGAAAGCGCCGAGCGCCTGCAAGCCGTGCTGCAAGAGCCGCTGGAAAACGCCGCCCAAACCATTGCCCTGCCCCGCCCGCGTGGCCAGTTCAAGCTCGACCAGGTCAGCTTCCACTACCCCTCGGGTCATGTGGCGCTGGAGAACGTCTCGCTCAGCATGGGCCCAGGCGGCATCCACGCCATCGTGGGCCGCAACGGCGCGGGCAAATCTACCCTGGCCAAGCTGTTGGCCGGCCTGTATCAGCCCACAGCGGGCAGCCTCTCGATCGACGAATACGACATAGCGCAGTTCTCGCGCGCCGATCTGGGCCGCTGGGTGGGGTGCCTGGCCCAGCAAAGCTATTGGTTCAGCGGCCCGATTGTCGACAGCCTGCGCATGGTCAGCCCCGAGGCGGACGACGCCACCCTCATCCGTGCCTGCCAGCTCTCGGGCGCGCACAGCTTTATCAGCCGTCTGCCGCAGGGCTACCAGACCGTGCTGGGCGAAGGCGGCGCCGGCCTGTCGGCGGGCGAGCTGCGCAAACTCGGTTTGGCGCAACTGTTTTTGCGCAATCCCTCGGTGTTGATTTTGGACGAGCCCAGCAACGATCTGGACTTTGACAGCGAGACGGCGCTGCTGCAATCGCTGCGCCAGATTGCAGCGCGCCACACCGTCATCGTCGTCACCCATTCGCTTCGCGTGGCAGCGCAAGCCCAGCATATCTACCATGTGCAAGGCGACGGCAGCGTGGTGCAAGGTAGCCCCGAGCGCATGTTGCCCAGCCTGTTTGGTGTGGCAGCGCCCACGCGCCCTGCAAGCACCAGCACCACGGCACCAACGCCCGCACCCGCTCCAGCGGCAGCCGTGCCAGCAACGCAAACGCCAGAGGCGCAGGAGGCTACGCCATGAGCCACAGCGGCCGCCAGCGCGATCTGCCCCAGGTGCTGCAGCAAGCCCAGCCTGCCGCTGCGCCTGTGCGCCCAGCTTTCCAGCCCGAGCAAGCGGCCAACGACCAAGCCGTGCCAGCCGCAGCTGCACCAGTGCCAGCAACGGCCTGGTTCAGCAAGCGCAAAGTCGTGGGCTCAGCCATCGGCCTGCTGGTCTTGCTCGGCCTGTTCTACCCGGTGGAGAACGTGGTGGTCGCCAGCGGCCAGGTCATCCCTTCGGACCGCGTTCAGACCGTGCAGCATTTGGAAGGCGGCATTGTCACCGCCGTGCACGTGAAAGAAGGCCAGGTGGTGCGCCTGAACCAGCCGCTGCTAGATATTGATCTGGGCGGCAGCAGCCTCAACCTGGAGCAACTCACCGCCCGCAAAGCCACGGCCCAGGCCGTCAAAACCCGCTTGTCGGCAGAGAGCCAGGGCCGCACGCTCAAGGCCGGCGATTTTCCCGCCGGGCTGGAAAGCCGCATCGTGCAAGCCGAGCTGGGCGCTTTCGCTGCCCGCACGCTCGAATACCAAGGTACCGCCGCCGCCGCGCAAGCGCTGCTGGGCCAGGCACAGGGCGATGTGGCCCAAATCCAGGCGCGCATCACCGGCTTGCAAACCAATCTGGCGCTGTACGAGCAAGAGGCCGCCATCGCCAACCAATTGGCGGCTGAGCAGCTGATCGGCCAGCTCGAAGTGATCGACAAACAACGCGCCTTGGAGCAGGTGCGCACGGATCTGGCCGCCGCCCGGCAAAACCTGGTGAGCAACCGCGCCAAGGTGGAGCAAGCGCAGGCCAAGCTGCTCGAATCGCAAGGCGCTTTCCGCCGCCGCGCCTCCGAAGAGCTGGCCCAGACCGAGCGCGAGCTGCTCAGCCTGAGCGAGGACCTCAGCCGCGCCCAGAACCAGCGCACGCGCACCGTGGTGCTCGCACCCATCGACGGCATTGTCAAAGGCCTGCGCAGCTCGGGCACGGGCTGGGTGGTCAAGCCCGGCGAGCCGATTTTGGAAGTGGTGCCCGACAAGGACGAAGTCATCGTCGAAGCGCGCTTGAACCCGGCCGACCGTGGCTATGTGCACGTGGGCCAAGGCACCAAGGCCAAGATCAGCGCTTACGACTACCTGCGCTACGGCTTTGTGCCCGGCAAGGTCACCCTGGTGTCGGCCGACGCCGACCAAGACCCCAAGCAGCCCGACGGTGCAGCCTACTTCCGCATCCAAGCCAGCTTGCAGCAGCCCTGGGTGGGCCGCAGCGACAACCGCATCACCACCGGCATGCAGGCCGAGCTCGATCTGCTGCTGGGGCGCGAACCATTCATCTGGTACTTGCTGCGCCCGGTGCTGCACATCCAGAGCGAAGCTTTCCGGGAGCCATGAGCATGCAACACGCCCTGCTCCACCGCTCCCTGCCACTGCGCCCATTGCGCCCGCTGGCGCTGGCCACCAGCTTGCTGTTGTGCGCTGTGCCGCTCGCCGCGCAAGAACAGGCCGAGCCTACGGCTGCCGAAGCTGCCAACCCTGCCGAGCCTGGCACCGCGCAAACGCCACAAACACCACAGCTGCCGCTGGCCTTGGCCGCGCAGCTCAGCCCCAGCTCGCTCGCCGGCGACAGCGCCCGCAAGCAATTGCTGACCGCGCTCTACACCATGCTCAGCGAGCACCCCGATGTGCGCAAATCCCGCGCCGCGCTGGAATCGGCCGGCCACGACGTGCATACCGCCCAGGGCGAGCGCTGGCCCAAATTCAAGGTTGGCACCTCGCAAGGCAATGCCTCCATTGCGCAAAGCCAAAAGCGCGAAAGCTATACCGCCATCAATGCCGAAGTGCGCATGGCGCTGTTCGATGGCGGCGCCATCGACGCCGGCATCCGCTCTGCCGAATCCACCGAAGCCGCTCAAGGCAGCGTGCTCTACACCACGCGCCAAAACCTGTTGCTCGACGCTTTGACCGCCTTGCTGGAGCTGCACCGCTTTGACACCAAGGCCCGCATCGCCGCCGAATCGGCCGACACCATTGGCCAGCTCACCCGCGTGGAAGAGCGCCGCGCCGAGTTGGGCGCCGTGGGCCGCAACGATCTGCGCCAAGCCGCATCGCGCCGCGCCAGCGCCTTGGCCCAGCAACACGCTTTGCAGGCGCAGCGCAGCGATGCCATGGCTCGCTTTGTGCGCTTCTACAACTACGCGCCCGGCACGGCCCTGCCCGACCCGCAAGTACCCACGCATTGGCTGCCCGCCAGCGAAAACGCTGCGCAACAAGCCTCCGAGCAACAAAGCGCTGAGCTGCAAGAGATCGCCCACACCATAGCCAAGGCCGAGGCCGAGGTGGAACGCGCCAAGGCGCAGCGCTTCCCCACGCTCTCGGCCGTGGTGGCCCACACGCGCGATCCCAAAGGCGTGCTCTACACCGACGGCACCCGCTACGGCCTGGAGCTGAACTGGAACTTTGGCAACGGCTTTGAAATGCGCGACCGCATTCTCAAAGCCTTGAACGAGCTGCAAGCCCAGCAAGCGCAGCAAGAAGCCGTGCGCCGCCAAGTGCACGAGGCCGCATCGTCCTCCTGGGGCCGCTGGCAGGCCGGGCGTGAGCGCGAAGCCCAACTGTCTGACGCGGTGCGCGAGGCACGCGGCGCTTTTGAAGGCTATCGCCGCTTGCTGCAAGTGGGCCGCGGCAGCCTGTCGCAAGTGCTCGACGCCCAGCTCGACATGCAACGCCTGATGCTGGACGAGGCCGACGCCTTGTACGACCAGCGCATCAACACCTTGCGCCTGGTGCGCACCACCGGCCAGCTGCTGCCTGCCTCTCTGCCTGCGCAGTGGCTGGACCAGCTGTTTGCCAATGCCGCCACCAGCGCCCAATACCAGCCCGGCCGCACGCCTGCCGCCGGCAGCACCGAACCCACCCCATTGACCGCCGTGCAACAGCTGCCATTGCGCCTCGACCCGCGCCTGGACCCGCTCTTGCTCGCCCTGCCCGCCTACCAAAGCACGAGCCAGGCCGTGCGATGGTGACGCCCCTGTTTTTTCCCGCAGAGCTTGGTGCTGGCCCATCACCAAACCCTGTTTCCTCCCATGGGCCATGTGCAAAGACTGGAGACCCCACCATGACGAACTTCATCAAAAACTTCTGGGCCGACGAAGAAGGCGCTACCGCGATTGAGTATGGGTTGATTGCGGGGCTGATTGCCGTGGCAATCATCCTTGGAGCTTCCACCCTTGGTGGTGGTTTAAACAAAGTGTTCTGCGGCATTGCCAACTTGCTCGGCGGCCTTGGTAGCCAGGGCGCAAGCACGACCTTTGCACCTGCAGACTGCGCTGCTGGCGGTTAAAGAGCGAGCTTGAGATGACCACTACCTGGCTCCTGTCGCGCATCCTGCTGCTCTGGCTGCTGGCCATAGCGGTGATGGACTTGCGCAGCCGCAAGGTGCGCAACTGGATGGTGCTGGCCGGCCTGGCAACAGGCACGCTGGCACTGTTCAGCGGTGTGCAACCTTTCTGGGTGGAGCCTTGGGATGGCTTGTTGGGAGCCTTGGTGGCATTTGCCGTGCTGCTGCCGTTCTATGTGATCCGCTGGATGGGTGCAGGCGATGTCAAGTTTGCAGCCGTCATGGGGCTGTGGTTTGGCCTGTCGCCTTATCTGCTGGTCATCTGGCTCGGTGGCAGCCTGCTCGCCGGCCTGCATGGCATGGCCGTAATAGCCTGGCGGCGGCTGCGCCTCAGCGCCTGGGGCGGCTGGCTGCAAGCCTATCTGCCCACACCACTGGCAGCAAGTCTGGCGCCACCAGCAACGGTAACGGCAGAGCACGACGGAGCCAGTGGCCCACGCATCATCCAACGCAGTATTCCCTACGCCGGTTATATGGCGATCGCTGCGCTCTGGGTGGTTTGGCGCACCGGCCCGAGCTGGGCACCCTGAAGCAACGCAAGGAGCAAGCATGGCCAATGCACCGCCTCACCCATACCGCCCAAGCACCTCGGGTGCTTGGCTCTGCGACCTGCCCCACAGCAGGCCGCAAAGCCCAGCATCTGCACAGCTTCTGCCCCATGCCGCACTGGCAGAGCGCAACCCGACACAACAACGATAGAGAGAGAGAAGGAGACGCACCATGAACCTCACCAAGATACTCGCCGGCCTGCTGCTGGTGCTGGCTATTGCGCTGGGGATTGGTGCCTGGATGCTCAGCCGCCAACCTGTACGCCAGGTGGCGGCTCCATCCGCCCCCGCACCGGCAGCAGCGCCGGCTGCGCCGCCTGAAATGCACAACGTCGTCGTAGCAGCCAAAGCCGTGCCCGCTGGCCAGCGTTTAACGGCCGAAGATGTGAAAGTGGCGCAGCTGCCTGCAGCCGTTGCCAACAGCTTTGCCAGCACCGAGCCCGTGGTGGGCCGCACCACGGTAGTGGCGCTGCAACCAGATTCGCCCTTGTTCGAGCAGCAGTTGCTCAACGGCTTGGCACTGCAGATCGAGCCCGGCCAACGCGCTGTGGCGATTGCCGTCAAAGACACCATGGCCGCCGGCCACCATGTGCGGCCAGGCGATTTTGTCGACGTGTTCTTCACGCTGGAAAGCAAGGCCGACCAGACCGACATCGACACCCAGGCCCGCCTGCTGCTGGCCCGCAGCCGCGTGCTGGCCTATGGCGCTGCCAGCGTAGAAAACCCGCCACCTACCGCCGCGCAACAACGCCAAGCCCAGCAAGAAGCCGACAGCGGCAACGCCGCCCGCCGTGGCAGTGCCAGCCGCGAAGGCGCCAGCGCCGCGCCCGCCAACGCCAACACCGCCGTGCTGGCCGTGGCGCTGGAAGACGTAGAGCGCCTGGCCCTGGCCGAGAAATACGGCAAGCTCACCCTGGCTTTGCGCCACCCCGATGACACCAGCGTGCCTAACCCTGCCCTGTTCGCCAGCCTGCCTACGGTTTTGCAGCCGGTAGCGGCACGCCTGAAAAAAGACGAAGCCCTGCAGCCCGCCGACCGCGCCTTTGCCGGCCTGCACTTCAAAGACCTGGCCGTCGGCGCCAAAGCTCCCGCGCCTCGCCCCACCCCGGCGCCCACGCCAGCCCTGAGCGCGCACGCGCCCATGCCACCCAACGCAGCGCCCGCCGCCCAAGCCGCACGCGGCAACACGGTCGAGATGTACCAGGGCGCAACGCTGCAAACCGTCAATTACTGAAACCAGAGAAAGCCCGAAGCACTTAACGTCCGCCAGCGCCAGCAGCCCAGCGATCCACCGCCAAAAACATTCGCCGCATTGCCCCAGAGCAGGAGGCAGCCACCATGACCTTGAACTTGCAACCGCACCCCGCGCCCCTGAGCCTGATCGCCAGCCTGGTAATTGCTGCCTGGACCTTGCCCGGCAACGCGCAAACGCCCGCTTCTGTGCCCAACCCGGACAGCGAGCCAGCAGCCAGCGCAGCTGCCAGCGAAACCGCTCCCAGCCTGGACCTGAGCGTGGGCAAACAGCAGTTGCTGGAGCCCGGCGGCAGCGTGGCCCGCATTGCCGTGGGCGACCCTGCGGTGCTCGATGTGAAAGTGCTGCGCGACCTGAACACCGACGCCACCAAACCCCGTGCGCAACTGCTGCTCACGCCCAAGGCCGCCGGCCAAACCAGCCTAGCCGTGTGGCCCAGCAAAGGCGCGCCGCAGCACTGGATGGTGCGCGTGAGCGGGCCGCGCCTGCTGCTGACCCGGCGCCTGGCCAGCCTGCCCGAGCATGCGCAAGCCCTGGCCGATGCCAGCACCAGCGCAGCCAAGGGCACCACGCTGGTAGACCGCTCGCAAATCGATGTGGCCAGCAACACCGTGCAAGTAGACGTGCAGGTGGTGGAGTTCAAAAAATCCGCGCTGCGCCGTGCTGGCATGAATCTGCAAAGTGGCGGCCCCAACAACCATGGTTTCCAATTTGGTGTTTTCACACCTGGAAGCGGCGGCTCGGGCAGCAGCAGCTCATCGGGCAGCGGCTCCACTGGCAGCGGCAGCACCGACGGCAATGGTGGCAACGCCAGCGGTGGCAGCACCTCGGCCATCACGAGTGCCATGAACCTGGTGCTGAGCTTTGGCAGAGCCTTCAGCGGCCAAGGCATCAGCGCGCAACTGGGTTTTCTGGAAACCAACGGCATGGCGCGCGTACTGGCCAAACCCACGCTGGTAGCCCACACCGGCCAAAGCGCGAGCTTTTTGGCCGGCGGCGAAATCCCCATCCCCGTGCCCAGCCGCGACGGCAACATCGCCATCCAGTACAAGGAATTCGGCGTCAAGCTGCAGCTGACGCCCACCGTTCTGTCGGACGAGCGCATTGCGCTGAAAGTGGCGCCCGAGGCCAGCGATCTGGACTACTCGCAAGGTGTGAGCATCAGCGGTGTCACCGTGCCAGCCGTGCGTACGCGCCGCACTGACACCATGGTGGAGCTGGCCGATGGCGAGAGCTTCATCATCGGCGGCCTGGTGAGCCGCTCGACCACCTCCAGCGTGAACAAGGTGCCGCTGCTGGGCGATCTGCCCATCCTCGGCAGCTTCTTCAAAAACATGAACTACAGCCAGGATGAGACCGAGCTGCTGATCATCGTCACCCCCCGCCTGGTGCAGCCACTGCCGGCTGGCACCAATCTCGAAGCCCTGCTGCCCGGTGCTGCCTCCGAGCGCCGCAATGCCGGGCAGGTCTGGGCGCCCTATTTCGCCGGCGAGCCCCTGACCGGTTCTGCCCTGCCGGGTTTTTCGTACTAAGCCATGAATGCCCTCACCATGAGCAGCGAATCCAGCCTCTCCCCCACCCCAGCCGCAACGCCGGTCACGCCTTCGCTGGCCGATCTGCTGGCAGTACGGCCGCAGCAGGACGTACGCCCCGCGCAGCCTGCCGCGCCCTACCGCGAAGACAGCGCCGACATCGTGGTGCCGATGCCATTTCTGCGCCAGCAAACCGAGCATTTCTCCTCGCTCGGCAGCACCTCGCCCGGTGGCTCGGTCGATACGCAAGCCGACGCTCCGCTGGCCGCACCCATTGCCGCCAACACCGGCAACGCGCCCAAAGCGCGCGTGCCGCTGGTGCTCTTGCACGGCAACTCCAGCGAAGGCGCGCTGGCGCAAACCTGGATGCACCGCGTGCTCGAAGGCGAGCAGCTGTTCGGCATGCGTTTTCAGGACAACTTTGCCGAGCCGATCCAGCGCCAGCAGCCGCAGGCGATTCTGATCCAGTTCATCCCCGGCGCTACCGATACGGCCGTGCAACTGGCAGGCCAGTTGCAGCAGCTGTTTCCGCATATTCCGCGCATCGCCATCGGCCACAGCAAATCGCCTGAATGCATGCTGGCCGCGCTGCGCGCCGGGGTGCAAGATTTTCTCGACATGGACGGCCCGCTAGACACCGCCCAGCAAACCGTGCGCCACCTGCTGAGCCAGCCGCTGATGGCCGAGCCCTTGCACCAACGTGCGCCCGTCACCGCCTTGCTCTCGGCCCGCGCCGGCCTGGGTTGCAGCCTGGCCGCCAGCCACCTGGCCTGGTACCTGCAGCAGCGCCTCGGCCCGGCCAACGCCCATGGCGGCACCGCGCTGGACGACGAAACCGCCCACCTGGCCTGCCTGCTGATCGAAATGGGCACGCCGGGCAGCGACTGCTCGATCTACCTGAACACGCCGGGCGAGTTCAGCTTCAACGACGCAGTCAGCCAGCAGCGCCGGCTCGACCGGCGCATGGCGCAAAGCGCGCTGGCCCGCCACGACAGCGGCCTGCGCCTGCTCGCCCAATCGCGCCAGGCGCGGCCCGTGGCTTCGGACGATGCCGACGCGCTGCTCACCCGCCTGGGCCAGTACTTCGAGCACATCGTGCTCGACCTGGGCGCCGCCTCGCCGCAACTGGCGCTTCAGGTGCTACCCAGCGCCAGCGACATCTGGGTGCTGTGCGACCAGAGCGTGGCCAGCGTGGTCTGGACGGCCGAGTTGCTGACCCAGCTGGACGCGCATCAGATCGAGCGCGAGCGCATGCAACTCGTGGTCTGCCGCCACGATGCACGGCTGGAGCTGAGCGCTCAGCAAATGGCGCGCCAGCTGCAACTGCCGCTGCTGGGCGTGATCCCCGAGCGCCGGCGCGAGCTGGCGCAAGTGGTGAACCTGGGCGCCCTGCTGCCGCTGCAGCCCAAGCGCGAGCCCTATGTGCAGGCCCTGCAAACCCTGATGCAAAACCTGCTGGAGCAACACCACCCGGATCTGGCAGAACCCACCAGCACCGCTGTCGGCCCTCTGGCCCATTTGCTGCAACGTTTCAGAAAGCACTGAGCCGACCATGAGCACCACCGTCTTTTCCACCGCCGCCACTGCCGGGACTGCCGGCGCCAGTGACTTCGAACACAGCCCGCTCTATGCGGAGCTGAAAAACAGTGCCTACGAGCACTTGCTCAGCCGCATTGAAGAGCTGGGTGCCGAGTTTGGCCGCTGGTCGCAAGCGGCCATTGCCCAGTTCGTGATGCTGGAGCTCGACAGCTACATCCGCCTGCACGCGGTGCCGGTGAACGAGCTCGAAGCCCAATCCGTCGCGCATGCACTGACGCGCGAGCTGACCGGCCTGGGCCCCTTGCAGCCGCTGCTGGAAGACCCGCGCGTGGAAGACGTGCTGATCAACGGCTACCAAGATATTTATGTCTCGCGCGGCGGCATTTTGCAGCGCGAGGCTTCGCACTTCAAAGACGACGAGCATGTGCTGCGCATCGTGCGCCGCATCCTGGCGCCGCTGGGCCGGCGGCTCGACGAATCGAGCCCCATGGTCGATGCGCGTCTGCCCGAAGGCGGGCGCATCAACGTCATCATTGCGCCGCTGGCGATTGACGGGCCTTCGGTGTCCATCCGCAAATTCCGCAAGGACCCGCTCACGCCGCAAGAGCTGGTGCGCCTGGGCACCTTCAACGAAGACATTTGCCGCATTCTCGAAATGGCGGTACAGGCGCGCTGCAATATTTTGGTGAGCGGCGGCACCAGCTCGGGCAAAACCTCGCTGCTCAACGCGCTGGCGCACTTCATCCCCGGCCGCGAGCGCATCGTCACCATCGAAGACACGGCCGAGCTCTCGCTCAACCACAACCATGTGGTGCGCCTGGAAAGTCGGCCCGGCAGTTTTGACGGCAGCGGCCACGTCAGCATTCGCGACCTGCTGGTCAACAGCCTGCGCATGCGGCCCGACCGCATCATCGTCGGTGAAGTGCGCAGCGGCGAAGTGCTGGAGCTGCTGCAGGCCATGAACACCGGCCACGACGGTTCGATGGGCACCATCCACGCCAGCTCGCCGCGCGAGTGCCTGTACCGCGCCGAAATGCTGGCCGGTTTTGCCGGCTTCCAGGGCAGCGAAGTGAGCCTGCGGCGCCAGATCGCCAATGCGGTCGACTTCATCGTGCAGATCGGCCGCCTGTCCAACGGCCGCCGCCGCATTCTCTCGCTCACCGAAGTGACCGGCATGACCGACAACGTGATCTCCATGCAAGAGCTCTACCGCTACGAGCCGCAGATGGACGCCAACGGTCAGGAAGTGGACCACTGGACCTCGATGGGCATCTCGCCGCACTCGCCCAAGCTGCTGAGCTGGTGGCGCGCCCAGCAACAGGCCGGCGCTGCAGGAGGCACAAGATGACAAGCGCGGCGCCCGCCATTCTGGTGTTGGTTGCGCTGGCCTGCGTACTGCTGGCCCTGGCGCTGTGGCTGTTTGCGCGGGCCCGCAGTGGCGACACGCAACGTGCCATGCAACACCATCTGCAACGCAACCTGGATATCCAGCGCGAATTGCAGGCGAGCGCCGCACCCTTGGGCATGCCCATGCCCAACAACCCGCTGAACCTGGGTGCCAACGCCAGCAACAGCATCAAACCGGGTGCTGCGCCCAACCGCTGGGAGCAGTTGGCCGATTGGCTGGGTTTTGAAGCCTGGGGCATCAGCCCGCGCGTGCTGGGCGTGATTGCTGCAGGCGCTGTAATGCTGGCGGTCTTCGCCGCTGTGTCTGCCGGCATCGCCATGGGTTTGTTGCTGCTCGTGGTGCTGGCCCTGCTGTTCTGGTTTGCCGTGGCCATGCGCATCAGCCGCCGCCGCGCCAAGATGCTGGCCCAGTTGCCCGCATTTCTGGACAATGTGGTGCGTCTGATCTCCATCGGCAACTCGCCGCACGCCGCCTTCCAATTTGCCTGCAACAACGTGCCCGAGCCGCTGGGCGGTGCCTTGGCGCACGTGAGCGCCTCGCTCAATATCTCGCCCGATCTGGGCCAGGCCATGGCACAGCTCGAACGCATCTGGGGCTTGCCCGAGTTTGGCCTGCTGGCTGCCGTTTTCCGCATGAGCACACGCTACGGCGGCCGTGCGGATCTGGTGCTGGAGCGCGTGTCCGCCTACATCCGCGACCGCCAATCGGCCGAGCGCGAGCTGCATGCGCTGTCCACCGAGGTGCGCTTGTCGGCCTGGATTCTGGCGCTGCTGCCGATCGTGGTGGGCACGCTGATCATGTTCTTGAACAAAGGCTACTTCATGCGCATGTGGAACGACTCCGCAGGCCAGAAGATGATCTTTGCCGCCGCCGCGCTGCAAGTGATCGGCTCGTTCCTGCTCTACCGGCTGGCTCGCCTCAAATGAAAGAACAGGAAGCCCCATGAGCGCACAAGAACTCTGGACCCTGGCCTTGGTGGCAGCTGCCGTAGCATTGCTGCTGCTGGCGGGCGGCCTGCTGTGGCGCTTGCAACGCGGCGCCCGCGCCCAGGCCCAGGTGGAAAAACTGCTGCAAAGCCGCGAGGCCAGCGCGCAGACCATGCCCTTCCCCATGCCTGGCTTGGCACCAGCCGCCCCAGGCAAACAAAGCAACCAGGAAGACGCTGCCGACACCGTGGCCAGCAGCATGCGCCCGCCGCCCTGGCTGGCCAACGGCGTAGCCAAGGCCTTGCTGGCCGACGAAGACCGCAAGCTGCTCGACCAGGCCGGCTACGAGCTGGCTCGCGGCGGCCTGTTCTATGTGGTGGGCCGCGTGGTACTGGCGGTGCTGCTGCCCACGCTGGTATTGCTAGTGGCACAACCCAGCGGCCTCAAGGCCTTGATGTACGGCTTTTTCGCCTTTGCGCTGGGCATGATGCTGCCCAAATGGGTGCTGCGCTCCAAAGCCAATGCGCGGCGCGAGCAAGTGGTAGAAGAGCTGCCGCTGTTTGTCGACCTGCTGCGCCTGCTGCAAGGCGTGGGCCTGAGCATCGACCAGAGCCTGCAGATTCTGGCCACCGAGTTTGGCAGCGTGCTGCGCGTCATCAGCAGCGAGCTGAGCCTGGCCAACCGGCTCTACAGCTCGGGCCGCACGCGCGAGCAATCGCTGCAGCGCCTGTCGTACCTGGGCGCAGATGACGACATGAACGCCGTCGTCAATCTGCTCGTGCAGGTGGACCGCCACGGCGGCGCCGTGCAAGAGCCGCTCAAGGAATTCAGCGTGCGCCTGCGCGAAAAACGCCAGGCCAGCTTCAAAGAAAAGATCGGCACCATCACCGTCAAGATGACCGGCGTGATGGTGCTCACCCTGCTGCCCGCGCTGTTGGTGATCACCGCCGGCCCGGGTTTCACCGCCGTCATCCGCTCTTTGTCGGCCATGGGAGGACGATAAATGCACCGCCACCACACCCCTCACCTGGCCCGCCGCTGCGCGCCCGCATGGGCCGCCAGCCTGTGCATTCTGCTGCTGAGCGCCTGCGCCTCGAAAAGCCCTCAAGGCTATGGCGTGGCCGAGCCCAGCACCGCCCAGCAAGCGCAGCAGCAAATGGAAAAAGCCGAGCAATCGACCCAGCTCGACGCGCAACAAACCTATCTGAACCTGATTGCGCAAATGCAGCAGGCCAACCAGTGGTATGCATCGCTCGCCCATACCGAAGCCTTTGAGCGCCAATACGGCAACACGCCACAGCTGCGCCTGATGCGGGCCGACGCCCAGCGCAACACCGCGCAAACCCAGGCCGCCCAAAGCAGCTACGAAAGCCTGCTGGCCGACAGCAACAGCAGCGTGGCCGCCCGCGCCCACCGTGGCCTGGGCTTGCTGCTGGCGGGCCAAGGCCAATTGCCAGCGGCCGTGGCACAACTGGAGAAAGCCCGCTCGCTCAACCCCATTGACGCCGACGTTCTGAGCGACCTGGCCTACGCCCACATGCTGCAAGGCGATCTGCCGGGTGCGCAAATCCCCATCATGCAAGCCTCGCAACTGGCGCCCAGCAATGCCCGCGTACAGCTGAACCTGGCCCTGTACTGGCTGGCCAACGGCTCGCACAACCAGGCGGCACAACTGCTGCAGCGCCTGCAACAACCGGCCAGCAAAAATGCCGCCCCGCTGATAGACCAGAACTCCGTGCGCACCTTGCAAAGCCAATTGGCCGCCGTGCAACAAGCGCTGGCTCGCAAGCAAGGCGCGAACACGTTGCCTGCTGTGCCCACTGTGCCCGCTGCCGCCACGCCGCAGCCTGCACCGGCCAATGCGGATATCGGCAGCGCGCCGGCTGCCCCTGATACAGCCACCGCACCCGCTTCGCCCACGCTGCCGCTGGCGGCTTCGGCCAGCGCAAACAGCCCCGCACAACCCTGAGGAGCCAGCCATGTCCGCCACCTCTTCCTCGCTGCTCCAACGCTCGGTCTTTGGCCTGCTGCTGGCTGCAGCAGCTTTGCTGGCGCACGCCGAGCAAAGCGCCCAGACAACGGCAACACCTGCCTCCTTGCATGCCAGAGCCGCGCCCGGCACCAGCGCTGATGCCTTGCCGGAGCGCGTGCGCCCGGTCATTCCTGCACAGGAAATAGCGCCCGGTCGCCCCAGTGCTGTTGGCCCGGCCACGGAGCGCCTGCTCGACTTGCAGCGCAATGCGCAAAGCGAGCGCCCACGCCGCATCGACGGCGAGCTGGCCAGCCGCAGCTACCAGCGCTACCTCAAAAGCTTTGAAACCGCCATTCCTGAACAGTTCGACACCGGCATGAACCTGAAAAAGCAATAAGCACCCAAGCGCCCGCCCCTCTGGAGAAAACCATGTCCACGCCCAGCATCCACTCCCGCCAAGCCAGCGCCGGCCAACGCCAGCGCCAACGCGGCGTCTACGCGCTGGAATGGGCCATCATCTTCTCGGCCTTCTTCATGCTGCTGTATGCGATTGTGAGTTTCGGGCTGGCTTTCCTGGTGCGGCAATCCATGCAAAACGCGGCCGAAGACGGCGCCCGGGCAGTGCTGCGCTACCAAACAAGCCGCCCTGCTCGCCTTGATGCCGGGCGCCAACTGGTGGTCAATCGCCTGGGCTGGCTGCCCCCTGCCCTGCAGCCCAGTGCAGCGTCTATCAACGTGCGCATTTGCCAAGCGGCCAATAACCAGAACTGCGACAGCAGCCTGGACTGCGGCGTGGCCGTAGCACAGCGCTGCATTGTGCGGCTGGACTTCAGCATTCCCTACGGCAACGCCCCTTTGGCACCCGGTCTGAGCCTCTTTGGCATGGATATCCTCAACCCCGAGCGCTTGGCCGCCAGCGCCAACATCTTGGCTGATCAGGGAGGGCTTTGACATGGGCCATCGTCTCAGCATCCGCACAACGCGCCTGCAATCCGGGGTGGCCGCCATCGAGTTTGCGCTGATCGCAGCCCTCATGGCCTTGATGCTGCTAGGTATCTTTGTGTACTGGCGTGCGCTGCAAGCCCAGCAATCAGTTACCCGTGCTGCCGGCGATGGCGCTCGCATTGTGCAAAGCCTGATTTACGGCAACCTGCCTGGGTACGACATCCGCCTGAGCGCTGGTACCGACAAGCTACGGCTGGCAGCCGCCGATGTCGTCAAACAAAGCCTGAAAGACAGCGGCGTTCCGGGCGACACCCAGCTCAACACCAGCGTTTCTCTGACAACCAGCAACACGCAAGCCCAGTTGACTGTCAGCTACCAGTTGCCGCCTTTGTTTGGCGGTGCCTCTTCCGGCAGCGGCATGCTGTCCGAACCCACGGTTTTACGCTCCAGCGCCATCGTGGCCTATGTGTTGGCAGGAGCCAAGCCATGACCCATCACGCTGTCCATTGCCAAGCCAGGCAGTTACGCCAAAACGGCAGCGTCCTGGTGCAGTTCGCATTGTTGCTAGGCGTTCTTGTCGCCATACTGGGCCTCGTCGACATTGGCTACATGTACTACTCCAAGCGCGACTTGCAGCGCATTGCCGACCAGGCCGCCATCGATGCCGTGCAAAACATCGAATACAGCACCAACCCAAGCAACAAGCGCTGCCAGGATGCAGGCGAAGCAAGCATCAACACCAATTGGCCCATCGCCGTGACACGAGACACGCAGGAAACCAAGGTACGCTGTGGCAACTGGAACCCTGCCCAAAACCCTGCTCCGCGCTATTTTTCGGAAACGGGTGAACGCAATGCTGCACACGTTACCGTGCAAGGAACAACGCCCACCATCCTGCCTGGCACCTGGAGCCGCACCATTTTTGCTGAAGCCGTCGCCAAACGCGAAGAGCCTCTGGCCGTTTTTTCGGTAGCTACTACGCTGGTTAACGTGGGTTGCGCACAGCAACTGGCTCCGCTGGTACAGATACTCAAAATCGTTGGTGTGGGCGACCCTTGTGTCTCAGTCGGTGGCTACCAAGGCTTGGTCGGTGCGCAAATCTCTGCCAGTGGCCTGCTCAAAGCGCTGGGAATACCGTTGGACGCTAACCTGAGTGTTGCGGACCTCAACAACCTGCTGATGGCCAAGAAGGTCAAGCTCGGCGACCTGCTCGATACCGCCCTCACTCTGGGCGGCCACACAGAGCTGCTCGACCTCAATGCCAAAGTGCTCAGCCTGCTCAAGGCTCAGTTGGGTATTGACGCCCTCGCCATGGAAATTCCTCTCGGCTCAGGCCCCGATGGTCCTGGGGTGTTCGCATCCATCTATGCGCCCGACGGCACCAAAGGATCGGCACTTGATGTGCAGCTCAATGTGCTGGATATCGTGACTGCTGCGGTAGGTGTGGGCACCTCGGGGCGTGGGGTCTCAATCCCCAATCTGTCCGTAGCCATTCCTGGCATCTTGCCCAATCTATTGCAGGTCAAAGCCGGCATTATCGAGCCGCCGTCCATTGGCATAGGCAGCATCGGTGCCACCGCTTACAACGCCCAGGTTCGCTTGTACGCCGATATCGACACCGCTGGCGGCCTGGTAGGCGGGCTGCTGCAGTTACTGCAGACTCGTATCAAGCTACCTGTCTTTGTAGATGTGGCACGCGCCAAAGGCACGATTGACGACATCACCTGTCGGGTGCCTGGTACGGCCAGTACGGCACGTATTCGCGTTGATGCTTCAATCGCGCAAGCCTGTATCGGCCAGACGACAGGCAACCCGTTCTCCACCCGCACGCCCATCTGTGAGTCACTGCAAAATGAAACCTTGGTCAGCGTTTTGGGGCTGATCAAGGTCACCAACAAAGTCAAAATTGACGCGCTGACCGACTCCTACCTCTCCCCGGATTTGAAAGCCGGCGATCCTGCATGGCGAACACCAGGCAATTCGCTCAATCTGGGCACCATGCTCTCCAGCCTGGTCAGCGAACTGCTGAGATTGGTGGGCGAGTTGTTGGGCGCCCCTACAGGCGGCGAGTGGACAGCCGCTGAGAGTCAGGATGCTGCCACCAAAATGGCCAACCACTACCTGGGCATAGGTCCGAATGCGCAGGCTCCTCTCTCCACCGTCAATCTTGGGCTCCACGTGCCAGCCGTCAAAGGCGCATATGACACAGATGCGCTTGTTGATCGCCTGAGCAAGGGAATCGATCGCACAGGCCAGGGTTGCCTGCTCGGAATTCCCTTGCTTTGCTGGTCCACCAATGGCTGGAAAACCTGGGGCGACAGCGTCGGCGATGTTCTCCCTGGTCTACCCAATTACATCGGCAGTGGCAGTTGCCATCAGGTCGGCCTCACCAACGTCACGACCTACAACAACTGTGTGCGAGACAAGTTGGCTGAAGAACTGCTGAAGAAACCGGCGGACAAACCCAAGAACTTCTTACAAGTTCTGCTCGACCCCTTGCTCGTGGTCTTGAAAAGCATTCTCGACCCCTTGGGCAATCTGCTGGCAGGCCCGATCCTGCGTGATCTGCTGGGAATCGAGCTGGGGCTCAACGATGTAACTGTGACCTCCGTCGGCTGCGGCAATGCCCGGCTCGTCTACTGACACCGGAACCATGAAACAAGGAAGCGCAAAGTGAACTACAGCGATTTGGTCATCTACGTCTGGGAAGGCCAAGCCGATATTGCCGAGCGGGTGGAGCGCTGCATGCTCAACATGGACGTGCAGGTGGTGCGCGCCGACAGCTTGGCGGTGCCGCCCAGTGCAGAAGCGGGCAATGCGATTGCCGTGGTCAGCGTTTCGGTGTTGGAAGGGGCGCGCTTCACGCGCCAGGGCGTGGAAGGCAGTTTTGGCGGCATGCCGGTGTTGTGGGTCAGCTCCAACCTGCGCGGGGCCAGCGCGGGCAGCTATGCCACCGAGTACTCGCATGTGCTGCCTTTTGACTTTACCGGGGCCGAGCTGCGCGCCATGTTGATGCGCATACTGCGCCGCCTGCAAAGCACGCAGCGCCAGGTACACCGCTCGGACGACATCATCGCCGTGGCCGATTGCATGCAACGCCTGCTGCACGATGCCGATACCTTTGCCGACTGCGAACACAGCGTGCTGATTTTTGGCGAAACCGGCACCGGCAAAGAGCGCATTGCCGAGCGCCTGCACGAGCGCAATGCCCACTATGGCCTGGGCCCGTTTGTGGTGGTGAACTGCGGAGCCATCCCCGATGGCTTGTTTGAATCGCTGTTCTTTGGCCATGCCAAAGGCTCATTCACCGGCGCTGTCACCGCGCACAAAGGCTTCTTCGAGCAGGCCAATGGCGGCACGCTGTTTCTCGATGAAATCGCTGACTTGCCGCTCTACCAGCAAGTCAAGCTTCTGCGCGTGCTGGAGGAGCGCATGGTCACCCGCTTGGGCTCTGCATCGCCGGTGCGGCTGGATTTTAGGCTGGTGGCGGCCACCAACAAATCGCTGCGCGCGCTGGTGCACGAGGGCAAGTTCCGCGCCGATCTGTTCTTCCGCCTGGCGGTGATCGAGCTGCAAATACCCAGCCTGGAAGAGCGCGGCGAGGCCGACAAACTGGCCATCTTCCACGCCATCTTGCGCAACGTGGTGGGCAAGGATCTGATGGAGCAACTGGGCGAGCCGCCGTTCTTTATTCTCGACCTGGTGGCGCAGATGTACTTTCCCGGCAATGTGCGCGAGCTGCGCAATCTGACCGAGCGCATCGGCGTAGCTGCCCGCCAAACCCAAGACTGGCTGGCCAATGGCGCCACCGAGCGCATTCTGCGCCAGGCCCAAAGTCTGTCGGCCGCTACCTTCCCGGCCGAGGCGGAGGAAGCCGAACCCGTGCTGGCCGACCGCAGCAACTGGGACCTGGACGAGCGCAACCGTATCATCGCCGCCTTGAACGCCAACGACTGGAAGCGCCTGCAAACTGCGCAGCACCTGGGCATCAGCCGCAAAGTGCTGTGGGAAAAAATGCGCAAATACCAAATCAGCGACGGCGAGCCCGAGGTGCCCGTTTCAGCTAACGCCAACACCGCCGAAACCTAGAAAACCGGGTGCACAGCGCCCGCTCTGTTCCCCATCGACACCGAGTATTTCAGCCATGGGCAGCCAACCTTTGATCGTCTTCGTCGGCGCGGTTTATCCCAGCCAGTACAGCCTGCTGTGCAGCCATCTGCGCCAACAGCAGCTGGCCGACAGCTGGTTCATGACCACGCCCGGCCACAAAGCCAAGCACGAGGCCGATTGCGACCACCTGCTCTCCTTCCAGCCCGACGGCAAAATCGTCGGCCCGCAAAGCTATTACTACTCGAGCAAAGTGGAGCGCTCGGCGCGCATCTGCAAAGGCGTGCTCAAGGCGCTGAAGGACTTTGAAAAAACCCAAGGCCGCAAGATCGACCTGGTGGTGGCCCATTCGCTGTGGGGCGCGCCCAATTGGCTGTATGGCGAGTTGGATGCCGCCATCGTCAGCTACATAGAATTTCCCAGCTACCTGGCCCACGGCTGGGATGCCGCCTACCCGCCCGACGCCGCGCAGCGCCTGGGCGACCGCAATATGGAAATGCTGCACTTTCACCAGGTGCTGTGCAGCGACCTGACCATTGTGCCGAGTGCGCATGCGCGCTCGCTTTTTCCGCCACTGCTGCAAGACCGTATCGCCGTGCAATTTGAAGGCTTTGATATCGAGCCACCGCTGCGAAAATCGGCGGGAGCAAACAGCAATCAGCCTTTCACCATTGCATTTTCCGCACGCGACCTGTCCAGCGCCAAAGGCTTTGAAACCTATATGCGTCTGGTCGACCGCATGGTGCACGAAGGCGATTCGGACAACACGCGCTTTGTCGCCATTGGCGACCCCACCGCCGCCACCTACGGCTACGAACAGCAATGGGTAGAGCGCAAGTACAAAGGCGAAGTGGCCAGCTTTCGCGACCATCTATTGCGCGTCTACCCGGCTGCGCAGGTGGTGGAGTTTCCCGGCCGCTTGCCCTACGCGCAGTTTGCGCAACTGCTGGGCAGCGTGGACCTGTTTCTCTACCCGCTGCGCTATGGCGTGGCCAACTGGGGCTTGATGGAGATATTGGCCCGCGGTGGCTGCGTGATCGGCTCGAACTGGGGCTTTATCCCCGAGCTGGTACAGAACGATGTCAACGGGGTACTGCTACCCGATAACGACGACAGTTGGATAGCCGCCATCCGCCAGCTGCGGGCCGACCCAGCGCGCCGCGAACGCTATGCCAAAGCAGCCATTGAGACAGGCAAGCGCTACCACATATCAGCTGTAGCACCGCGCTACCTCGCTTTGTTTGAACGGGCACTCGCCAACAGGCGTGCGCCGCTGATCGTGTAAATCCGTTTTAAGGCTTGAGCAAGGCCAGTTCGTCAGCCTGCAACCAGCGCCACTGGCCGGGCTGCAAATCTGCCGGCATGCGCAAGCCGCCAATCTGGGCACGGTGCAAGCCCTCCACGCGGTTGCCAACTGCCGCCAGCATGCGTTTAACCTGGTGGTATTTGCCTTCGGTCAGCGTCAAATCCAGCGTGTTCTCGCCCGTCTTCACACAGGCGGCAGCCTTGACCGGCTTGGGATCATCATCGAGCACAACGCCGGCCAGCAAACGGTCTACCTGCTGCTGCGTTACCGCGTGCTTGGCGGTGACCTGGTAAACCTTGGGCACATGCTTTTTGGGCGAGCTCATGCGGTGGATAAACTGGCCATCATCACTCAACAAAAGCATGCCGGTGGTGTCTTGGTCCAGACGCCCCACAGCTTGCACGCCCTGGATGGCGTTCTTGTTAGGACGGTTGCGCAGCGGTGGCGGCAGCAAGGTATAGATGCTCGGATAGGTAGAGGGCTTTTGCGAGCATTCCGTGCCCGCAGGCTTGTTCAGCAACACATAGCCCAAGGCGTGGTATTGCCACTCCACCCCTTGCACCTTGAAGCGCAGCCCTTCGGGCTCGACATCCAGCGTGGAGTCAGTGGTTTCCACCCAGTCGCTTGTCGCCTCGTCCCACAACTGCACCCAGCCCTGTTGCACCAGGCCCGAGCAGACACGGCGCACGCCAAAGCCTTGCGAATACAACATATCTTGCAACTGCATGCCAACCTCTTGTGATCTCTTGCTTGCCTGTGCGGCAGGATAGGAACGAGCCAGACTGCGCTGGCTCCATAAAAGCAAAACCCCCGAGACCATTGAGATCACGGGGGTTAGCAGTGTAAGAGCCTGACGATGACCTACTTTCACACGGGAATCCGCACTATCATCGGCGCGAAGTCGTTTCACTGTCCTGTTC
>NZ_JBHZGV010000031.1:0-32073 GCF_043359985.1 Comamonas trifloxystrobinivorans | reverse complement strand
CCGTGACGGTGGTCGTGGCATAACTCCGTCTGGGGTTTGGGGACGTGTGCTCTCAGGTCGGGTTGTGCAACAAAGCCGTTTCAATGACATTTCATTCAGGCTCATTACTACAGGGGCATTGTTGCCCCAGACCGTGGCAGCCTGTGTTTTCCAAGCAGATAACGCTTGTTCTGGCTCATTACTGCATATCGCACCAGCGGCAAACACGGCAACGAGGCCCTCGTTCGATAGAATGCTTCCAGCAGTGGATTCAATGTAGGTTTGTGGTTCGTTCGCACTATGCCTGCTAGGCAAGCGGTGAATAGTGTTCGCAGAACGTTCAAATACATCAATTGCTGTTACCACCTCTGCGTGAGAACCTCGAGTGAACTCAAATGCGAGCATCGCCTGCGAACCTCTGAACTGTACTTGTGGATCAGACGACTGCATTGCGAATTGTAAGAACTCCTTAATCTTCTCTGGTACATCACCAAGCTGTGCAGCAAGCTGGCCAACGATTGCGGTAGTCATGAGGGTTCGGCGCTGCTGGCCTGGCTGTGCTGGGCCAAACTGCAACCCAGGCTTTGATGCCAGGCCAAAATCTAGCGATTTCTCATTCTTTTTCGTGTAAAAGGCCGCATCTTCAATGATTTTGCAAGTGGTCGAGGTAACTCGAAGGACTGCCTCCCAATCTGCGTGCCCATCCTCGTTAACCTCTTGCGGCGCGGCGACCAGCAGATCTGCAAGCATGCGCGCAGCACGTTGATAGTCACCATTGACGGACATCACCCTGCAGGCGTCGACGATGAGTCCGAAGCGTGTTAGGGGCGTTGTTTGAAGCGTAGGTAGGTTGGCACCAGCGAGAAAGAGCTCCTCAGCCTTATTCCATTTAGCCTGATAACAAGCGCTGATTGCAGCGCGCCTGTATGAGAACGCGTCAAGCTGTTCCGATGCCTGTGGCTGGGCGGTCAGTTCTTCCCACAGGTCCAGTGCGGTTTCATGATCATCGGTACAAAAAAGTACGTTGATCCGTTGTTCGGCAATGGTTATCGTCTCGCCAAATATTACTGAGGCTTCGTTAAGCGTCTTCGTCGCGCCAATTGCGTCTCGAAGATACTCACATTGAATGATCGATATAGCCCTCGCAACTTCGCTTCCATACCAAGACAGGTGATAACGAACGGCGATGTTCAGTGCGCGCTTCAGTAGTTCCAGAGTTGGCTCCCAATCTGTTTTTTCCGCGCAGCCTGATGACCATGCACCATGAACGAAAGCTCCTTGCGAGTTGACGATAGGCCAGTTCAGCACAGAGTCGAACTCCACGCGTGCACTATCATCGGCATCGAGCTCAAGCCAATCGAGTACGCTCGCTAAGTCATGAAGCTCCAGCACCGATCCTGCTTGCAGCGAAAGATGGAATTGAGAAGTTGATGCTCCCTCAGGAATCCTAAAGTCGTTCTTACGTGAATCGACTAAGGCGCGCTTGGACATGCTATCGACGTAGTCAGCTACTTCACCGCTTCGCTGCTTCAATGAATAGACTGCGGCAAGCTTTGCTCTGATGGGGATACGCGGATTTTTGGTGATAAGCAGGCGCATGCACCTAGCAACTTCTGCGGCCTCCTGCACTGTTTTTTCCTCAACGAGGGCAACTTCCTCAGTCCATCTGGCCAGCACTTGGGCGACCACCTCCGAATTCGATTCGCTGGCAACAGTGAACTGGGCCTGGCGGAGCATTACGCTGACCATTGGATGCGATGCGAAGAAGCGCTCACCCGGCTCTAGTGCAATGTATGGAAACCATGTTAACTGCTGATACAGTGCTTTGGTAACTGCATCCTCATCAATGGTTTCTATGATTCGTGCGCACCTTAGAAGCCGCTGGCCGTCCTTAGCAACGAGCGCGTGAAACAACAGAGATGCAGCGTCGGCGACATCGATTTGACGGACGCTCGCAATCGCGTCGAATAGTCGCACATGCGCTTGAATCTTCTGTGCTTCTGTCCATACCTGCTCGGCCGCACCTTTTAGAATTGGCGTAACCGCCAACCGACCAGGGAATGACCGCTCAAGCCACTTTCCCTCTAGCGAGTCAACGACATCACCTCCATTAACGATCCCGCTGAAGGTTTTGGCGAGTTCAAGCAGCATTGCTCTGGAGAGTGGGTAAGTCGCCTCGCTGGCGGCATAGACGAAGGACGCGACATCAGGCGACACAGCTCCTCGCAACATACTTCGAGCAGCCCCTCGGGCTGTTTTCAACGCGGGCGATGCGGGCATTAGGTCCACGCTCGTGGGAGACGGCCACCCGGCTGTTGCAAGCTCAGCGATTCGTACCTGTACAAGCTTCGGATGTCCTTGAGTTAAGCTAAAAATCAGAGGTCCCCATATGTTGGATAGATCCTGGGAACAACCATATGCTTGGCATTGGTCACTCACCTCGTCAGCTGGCATCGTTGGAATGTCAATGATTGAGAAGCCAGCTAGCGCAGTGAGTTGCTCTGAATCGGTGGATTCACCTCGCGCAGTGAGTAAGAGAGAACGCTTTGAACGCGCGGCCTGTGTTACCACCATGGCCAAGGCAGCGTCAAATCCGCTAAGTCCGGTAGGCGATATGTCGATGTTGTCTACGACAACTAGCTTTGGCACGTCGGGTCCACTGATGGATGCAGCAAGTGCTCTTAGCAAGTTGTCAGTTTCGACTGCCGAGCGGTTCGCTAGTGGAAACCACCATGCGTCTGGGCATACTGCATTACCCACAAGCAGGGCTACGGTCGTTTTTCCTTTGTGGACGCTTCCGGTCAGGAGAACTGCTGGATGAGTTTCTATTCGCTCACGGACGCTTTGGACAAGCTTCTCTCGATTGAGTAGCGGCGTGGGAGCGGGTGGCATATCCAGCTTCATCATCCTTAGCAATGCTTGGCTTGGGTCAAAAGATCCTGCCGAAAGAGCTCGCATGAACTGCTGGTATTGAACGGCTGGGACCGCGACATGTGAGGTAGTAGCAGCGTCAATCTGACGCAGTAAGTCTGCAATTGTCAAGCACCGCTTTGTTGAATCTGGTCTCACGACTACTTCGCTTACGAACGAATACAGACGATCGCAGACTTTGGGTGAATACGACAGATTGATACCAGCAATACTCAGTCTGTGAACAATACGATCTTCAGCGCTTTGTTGAACCGCTTCCAAGCCAGGTTGGCTTAGAAACCAATGCACTGGGCGAATTAGCTGAGCTTGAACGTCGCCTGCGTTCGCTGCTTCAAGAAAGGCTCTCAGTGCGCTGTTATTAGTAAGCTTAGGTGCAAGGTACTGCTGGAGGCGCGTCGTCATATCGATGCTGTCGCATGCGACTTTCCATGCGTCCATACCTGAGATCCCTTCGAACGCAGCATCTCGCTCGACAACTGCTGGAGCTGTTGAGATGTAGTGAAACTCGACGGAACGGGTTGTCTCCCGTGACCGTAGGGTCCAGAAGTTTTCTAGTGCTTTTAGAGCACGTTGGTTGTTGAGGGAAATCCCATCGACCTCGCTTTTGATCTGCTGAGCTACCGCTTCCAAGTTAGATGCTCGGTCGATGTCTTCAGAACCTTCAAGGTAGATAACCTCATGCGGAGTTTCCAAGCGTAGCCACGCATCAATGGACCACCAAAGCTGGTAGATCACACCTCGAAAGGATGCAACTGCTTGCCGAGAAGCATCTGCAGGTAATTCTTGAGGGCGCACAGATTCGACTTGAAGGTTGCCAATATCTATAGGGCTTTGCATCATCAGTTCGGAGCACCGGTGAAAGGTTCCCGTGCTTCAATGGCCAACAAGGGGCGGTGTCTTCGAAACGTACTCACAATAACGTATATCACTTCTTGCACCCTCTGAAAAAATCAGCATCAACGACCCTATCAGCCTCATAAAACGCTAGCTCATGCGCTAGATCTGAATAAATTATTATCTAGGCACATGCTCACTCAATCAAATCCCTGAGGATGTGCGCAAAGCGCGCCTGCTTTCTATGGTGATCACAGTGGAGACTATTGGCACTGATGGTGCGACACAAATCACCAATCTGCAGATAATTTCCCATCCGCATTCGCTATCTCAGGTGACCGGCCCATGATTGAAACCCCAACCCAAGACGACCTCCAGCAAATCGCCTTGTCGCTGATGCACGCCCAGCAAACGGTGGCCGATATTCTTCATGCGGAGCTGGATGGGAGCAAGAACGATCTGGCTCTTATTCAGCGGGCGCTTGAATCTGGCACTATCGACCCCGAGGCCGAATACACGATTCGCGCCCTGGGCTTGGCGTTTGGGAAAGTGTTTGTCAATACCGAATCTGGCTACGACTGGCGGATGATCAACGACGAATATGGGCGCGATCCAGCAGTGCGCTATCAGCAGACGAGCTTGACCTTTCATCCGCAAGACATGTTGCTCAAGCGGGTAGAGCAAGGCGAGCAGTTCGATGTGGCTGAGCTTTATCAAGGCTTGCGCTCACAACTGCAAGAAATAATTGACGGCTCAGACCTCAGCTGATTGCCTGGCTGATCCCCAATCCGTATTACTTGGCGCTCAGGTGACTCTTCACCGACCGCCATGCAGTTTGTGAAAGTCGTCAATGCCCTATCCGCCGGTTTTGGATGCCAGTCTCGTTGGTTCCTACGCAGCCCTTGCTAAAGCTGGTGGCGGTTATGTTTGGGATGCCGTGCTTGAATACCGCGTTTGGCTCCACCCAGAGCGCGGCGCGCCAGACGAAGCGGATGGCAGCGATTACTACTACGCGTTCGATTCTTATGATGAGGCGAGTGAGTTCGCCAATGCGACCGACGGTGCAGAAGATCCGCTCGCACTCGTGCTTCAAAAGGAATACATCGACGAGCCAGAAGCTGGCGTTTACGTCCACGTTTGCGAAGAGCGGGTCACGGAATGGCCGGTAGCATTCCTCAGCCGACCCAGGCGCACAGACAAGACCATTCCCGATTTTCTGGCGCCCGATGCGCCCAGCAATCGTTTGGAGATTCTCCGGGGCACAGCCCGCTGATGGACTGTGAAGTTGCAGAGGCGCAGTTATTCATTGGCAGGGTGTATGCGCCATAGTGCTGAGCGGTAGCCCTAGTCGTCGCCACGCCCCTATCACCCCCGCAACTCCAGCCCAAGCAAGCGCACGGTATAAACCACCCCATGCCCGTGCCACCCGTCCAAGCCCCTGAAGATGCGCGCAAAGCGCGTGTGCGATTTATCGTCATTACGGTGGCGGCGGTGGTGGCCATGCTGGTGACTGCGTCGCTAGGCCGCTGGCAGTTGCGGCGGGCGGCAGACAAAGAGGCTTACCAGGCGCAGTTGGATGCGCGTGCGGCGCAGCCTGCGCTGGATGGGCATAGCTTGCTGGCACCACTGGCGCAGCCAGAGCAAGACGAGCTTTTGCACCGCAAAGTGGTGTTGCAAGGCGAGTGGCTGCCGCAGCACACGGTGTATCTGGACAACCGCCAAATGCAGGCCAAGCCCGGTTTTTATGTGCTGACGCCGCTGCGCCTGCAAGGGCAGGCGGTGGCAGGGCGGCCGCAGACGGTGCTGGTGCAGCGCGGTTGGGTGGCGCGTAACTTTAACGACCGCAATGCGCTGCCCGAGGTGCAGACGCCTGCCGGCAGCGTGCAAATAGAAGGGCGCGTGGCGGGTCAGCCGGCCCGTTTGCTGGAGCTGCAGACGTCCGCCAGTGAGTCAGGGTTTTCCCGAATCCGGCAAAATCTGACCACCGATGGTTTTGCCCGCGAGATCGGCGAGCCCTTGCCCGCCTTGACGGTGGTGCAGACCGGGGCTGCCAGCGAGGGTATGTTGCGCGACTGGCCGGTGGTAGGCAGCGGCGTGGAAAAGCATTATGGTTATGCGTTTCAATGGTTTGGTCTGTGTAGCCTGATTGCCATCCTCTATGTCTGGTTCCAATTTGTCCGACGCGCGCTTAGCCGCCGCCACCCAAGCCCCGCCACCGGCGGATGAGGATTTGCTAGGCCTCACGGTGCACAACCTGCCGCATGCGCAGCAGGCCAGCGAGGCTATAGACGCCGCGCAGCGCTCGCGCACGGGCCGCATCAAGATGTTCCTGGTGCTGCTGGTGTGCGCGGCGCCGGTGATCGCCTCTTATTTCACCTATTACGTGATTCGCCCCGAAGGGCGGCGCAATTTTGGCGAACTGGTGGCCAAGCAGCCCATGCTGCCGGCGGTGCAGGCGCAAACCTTGGACGGCAAGCCGGTCAGCCTGCAAAGCTTGCAGGGCCAGTGGCTGTTGCTGAGTGTGGGGCCGGCGGCTTGCGATGCGGTGTGCCAGAACAATTTGTACCTGCAGCGCCAGTTGCGCGAGAGCCTGGGGCGAGAGAAAGAGCGCCTCGACTGGGTGTGGCTGGTGACAGACGACGCACAGCCGCCCGAGGCCATGCGTCCGGCGCTGGAGCAGGCCACGGTACTGCGTGTGCCGCAAGCCGTGGTGGAGCAGTGGCTGGCACCGGCGGCCGGTCGGCAACTGGGCGAGCATTTGTATGTGGTAGATCCGCTGGGCCATTGGATGCTGCGCTTCCCTGCCCAGCTGAACCGCAGCGATGCGGCCAAGGCGCGCAAGGATCTGGAGCGTTTGTTGCGCGCTTCGTCGAGCTGGGACAAGGAAGGCCGCTAGGGCTGGTGTGTAGAGAGTATGACTTCGCAGGATTTGTATGATTTCGCGCCGCTGGCGCGTGTGTTGCTGACGGGCGCCATCATTGCGCTGGGCCCGATCGTCTGGATTTGGTGGCGCCACCGCGGTGCCACGCCGCTCAAGCGCCTGCAGGTGCTGGCGGTGCTGACCTTGTTTGTGAGCTTTGACCTGGTGATGTTTGGCGCTTTCACGCGCCTGACCGATTCTGGCCTGGGCTGCCCCGATTGGCCGGGTTGCTACGGCAGCGCCAGCCCGATTGGCGCGCATGCCGAGATTTCGGCCGCGCAAGAGGCCATGCCCACCGGCCCGGTCACCCACGGTAAAGCCTGGGTAGAAATGATTCACCGCTACCTGGCCACGGCCGTGGGCGGCCTGATTATTGTGCTGACGGCCAGCGCCTGGCTGCGCCGCCGCCAGGGCGAGGCAGAGCCGATCAGCCCTTGGTGGCCCACCATCACGCTGGTGTGGGTGCTGATTCAAGGTGCCTTTGGCGCGCTTACGGTGACGATGAAGCTTTTCCCCGCCATCGTCACCATGCACCTGCTGGGCGGCACGGTGCTCTTGATGCTATTAACCGTGCAGGCAACGCGACAGACGCAATTTGCCGATAATCTGCCCTTGGTTCCAGTGTCGCCTTGGCTGCGCTGGTTGATGGTGGCCGTTGCGGCGGCGGTGTTTGTGCAGGTCAGCCTGGGTGGCTGGGTGAGCACGAACTACGCGGTTCTGGCCTGTACCACCTTCCCCCAGTGCAATGGCTCGTGGTGGCCGACGATGAATTTCGAGGGCTTCCAGCTCTGGCGTCCGCTCGGGTTTCTGGCCGATGGCTCGCACATCAGCTACGAGGCTTTGGTGACTATCCACTACGTGCACCGCCTGTTTGCCTATGTGGCAATTGCGGCCTTGCTGTGGCTGGGCTGGCGTTTGCGCAGCGTGCCTTTGCTGGCGCAGCAGCGCCGCTGGTTGCTGGGGCTGACGGTGCTGCAATTCGCGACCGGGCTGTCGAACGTGGTGCTGGATTGGCCAATGGTGGCCGCCGTGCTGCACACCGGTGGCGCAGCCGCCATCATGGTGGTGCTGACCTGGATGTTGTGCAGCACCCGCCGTGGCCAAGCCCAGGCCTGAAACTGCCCTATGGAACAAAAACTGAGTGCCCCGATGACCGAACTTGCTGCCGCCCCAATGCCGAACCGCTTTGCGCAGTTCTACGCATTGACCAAGCCGCGTGTGGTGCAACTGATCGTGTTTTGTGCACTGATCGGCATGGTGCTGGCCGTGCCCGGCCTGCCCAGCGCCGCCGAGCTGCTGCGCATGGTGATTGCCTGCGTTGGCATCTGGCTGGTGGCCGGTGCGGCGGCGGCCTTCAACTGCCTGGTAGAACAAAGCATTGACGCGCGCATGAAGCGCACCGCCTGGCGCCCCACGGCGCGGGGCGAGCTGTCCAACCTGCAAACGCTGGTTTTCTCGGGCGCGCTGTGCGCTGCCGGCTCGGCCATTTTGCTGGTGTGGATCAACGCCATCACCATGTGGCTCACCTTTGCCACCTTTGTGGGCTACGCGATTATTTACACCGTGATCCTCAAGCCGCTCACGCCGCAGAACATTGTGATCGGCGGTGCCTCGGGCGCCATGCCGCCGGTGCTGGGCTGGGCCGCGATGACGGGCGACGTGACCGCGCAATCGCTGTTGCTGTTTCTGATTATTTTTCTGTGGACGCCGCCGCACTTTTGGGCGCTGGCGTTGTATCGGGTCGAAGACTACCGCAAGTCCGGCCTGCCCATGTTGCCGGTGACGCACGGCAACTACTACACCCGCGTGCAGATTTTGCTCTACACCGTGGTGCTGTTTGCGGCCAGCTTGCTGCCTTTCATCATCCAGATGAGTTCCTGGATTTATCTGGTAGCTGCCGTGGTGCTGGGCGCTGGCTTTTTTGCCTATGCTTTTTATCTGTGGCGCGATTACTCGGACGCACTGGCTCGCAAAACCTTCCGTTTCTCGCTGATCTACCTGAGCGTGCTGTTTGCAGCGCTGCTGGTGGATCACTACGTCCGTTGGTAATGCCATGAACAAGCGCAATGCTTTGAAGACCCTCGCCACTGGCGCCATGCTCGCTTGCACGCTGCCCGTGTTGACCGCCTGCAGTCGCGAGGCAGCCAAGCCCAGCTTCAACGCTATCGATCTGACCGGCAGCAAAGAGTACGGCCAGAACTTCTCCATGCCCGACCAGCATGGCCAGCGCCGCACCATGGCCGATTTTCAGGGCAAGGTCACGCTGCTGTTCTTCGGCTACACGCAGTGCCCTGATGTGTGCCCCACGACCTTGAGCGACTTGGTAGCCGTCAAACAAAAGCTGGGCGCCAAGGCCGACAAGCTGCAGGTGATTTTTGTATCGGTCGACCCGGCACGCGACAAGCCCGAAATCTTGAAGGCCTACATGGCCAACTTTGACCCGAGCTTTCTGGCCCTGCGCGGCAGCGACGAAGAGCTGGCCACCATGGCCAAGGATTTCAAGATCCACTACAAAAAGGTCGAAGGCCAAACGCCCGAAACCTACACCATGGACCACACCGCCGGCGACCTGATCTTCGACCCCCAAGGCCGCCTGCGCTTGTACAGCCGCTACGGCACGCCAGTCGATACGCTGGCCAAAGACATTGAGCTGCTGATCGACGGCGCTTGATGCTCGGTGATTGCTGGGTGGCGCGGTAGTTGCTATTGCCATTGCAGCCGCAGCCGCCCCATCCATCACCCATTAAATTTCACCCATCACATGGCCCAAATTCTGGGCGCGTTGCCGGGCAGGGCCCAGAGCTCGCTGCGCCAGTGCGCCCAGACGGTTTTCCACAGCTGCATCACCGGCTCCACCACCGGCGCCAAGCCGCGTAAAACCAGCATGTTGTCGTTGGGGGCGGTAACGCCAGCAATGACTCCGTTAGGCACTGTTTGCAGCAGCGCATGCGTGCTTTCCAACAACTGCTCGCGCTGTTGGCGCGTGAGGGGTGTGCCGCTGGCAAACACCAGGCTGGCCAGGCAGCGCTGGCCGGCCAGGCCCAAGTCGCCGTTCAGCAGCAGGCCGTCTTGCGCGTTGATGCTGCCGCGCTCCAGAAAGCGGCCAGGCCATTCGATGTGCTGTGTAAACACTCCGCTCTCATACGGTTGGCCGGCCAGCGGCAGGCCCAGCGCGGTCACGTCCCAGGTCAGCAGCTGCGCGCCTTCGGCCAGCTCAAAACTCAGGTGGTTGCTGGCGTCGCAGGCGTTGTAGGCAATGGCCTCCAGCGGCAACCATTCCAGGCGCGCACCGGCCGCCAATTGCAAGCGGGTGCGCTGCAAAGCAGGTTGGCCATTGCTTTTGTAAAAGCGCGTGGCGCCGGGCGTGGTGACCAAGGCGTGCGCGCCTTCGGCCACTTGCACGCTGATGTCGAGCACATCGCCGCCCACCAATCCGCCGGGCGGGTGGACCAGCACGTTGTGGCAAATGCCCGGGCCTTCGGGGTACAGGCTTTTGAGCACGCGCAGCGGGCCATCGTGCTCAAAGTGCACCGAGGTTTTGCCCGCTTGTTGTGAGTAGTTCAGCGCCAGTTGCGCGTTCCAAGTCATGGGTTCGGTCTCGAATCTGGTTCAGGAATCATAGCAAGGCAGGCGCATGTTGCCAGCGCTAGCACAGGGTTTGTGGCGTGCAGCCCAGTGCAAGCAGGTTTTTCGCATATGGACAGTTGAAAGCCTTCGTTGCCCGCGCAACCCCTGGCTTCTACAGTTGCTACCCAGCAGCCGCCCCAGGGTATTTGGGCGCTTGCAGCAACTGTTTGGAGCTTTTTCATGCCGGTCACTCTCGCCTCGCCAACCACCGCTTTTCGTCAGCAAACCCGCCGCTGGAGCCTGGCTTGCATGGCGGCTTTGGCCATGCTGGGCGGCCCGGCCATGGCGCAGCAACGCGGTGCGGACGAAGCCAGCTGGAAGCCGGGCAAAGCGCCCGAGTTCATCGTGCCCAGCGGTGCTGGCGCGGCGCTCGATGTGGCCGCCCGCAAGCTGACCGAGCTGTTGGGCCGCGAAGGGCTGGCACCGGGTTTTGTGGTCAGCAACAAATCGGGCGCGCATTCCATCGTGGCGCTGGAAACCTTGCACCGCCACGCTGGCGATGCCAATACCTTGATGACTTTGAGCAGCAGCTACGGCAACAGCCTGGCGCAAAACGCCTTGCCTGCCCACCTGCAAAAAGGCACGCCGCTGGTCAGCTTGTTCCGCGAGTTCACCACGGTGGTGGTGCGCGCCGATTCGCCTTTGCGCAACGCGCAAGACCTGATTGCGCAGCTGCGCCAGGACCCGGAGAAATACTCCATCGGCATTGCCACCACCTTGGGCAACCATATCCATCTGGGCGTGGCGCAACCGCTGCAGCAAGGCGGCGTGAACATCAAGCAGCTGCGCATCGTGCCGTACAAATCTTCTGCCGAATCGATGACGGCCTTGGTCGGCGGCCACCTCGATGTGGTCTCTGCCACCACGCCGAATCTGTTGCCTTATCTGCAAAGCGGCCGTGTGCGCGTGCTGGCCATTGCGGCCAACCAGCGTTTGGAAGGTGCATTCGCCCAGTCGCCCACCTGGAAAGAGCAGGGCATTGATTACGTGAGCGATTCCTTTCAAGGCGTGATGGCACCGCCCAACATCAGCGCTGCGCAAAAGACGTTCTGGGTGAACGCCTTGCGCCGCGTGTCCGAGAGCCGCGAGTGGCAAGAGTTCGTCACCCTCAACCAGTGGGAGCCGCTGTTTCTGGGCCCGCAAGAAACCAGCCGCGAGCTGAGCCTGCAGGTGCAACGCAACCACGCCTTGCTCGCCGAACTGGGCTTGCTGCCCGCCAACGCCGGCAGCCTGCGCGTAGCCCAAGCCCGCTGAACCCGCTGAACCGACAACACCACAACAAGGAGAAGAACCATGAACATGCCTTTGCCCCACGCCCCTCTGCAACGCCTGGACGAGCGCCTTGGCGCAGCACAAGCGGCCACGCCGCATATCCAGGTGGCGCCGCAATCGGCCCACATTGGCGCGCTGATCAGTGGTGCGGATTTGACGCAACCCCTGAGCGCTGCCGAAGTGCATACCGTGCGCTCGGCCTTGCTGCGCTGGAAGGTGGTTTTCTTCCGCGATCAGCACCTTTCGCACGAGCAGCAATTGGCTTTCTCGCGCCAGTTTGGCGATCTGACACCCGGCCACCCGGTGTTCGGCCATGTGGAGGGCTACCCGGAGCTGTATTCGATTGCCAAGCACCGCAAGGCCAACCGCCACAGCGGCCAGGCCGAGCAACGCCCCTGGACGGGCTGGCACGCCGATGTGACCGCTGCGCACAACCCGCCAGCCGCGTCTATTCTGCGCGGCGTAACCATTCCGCCTTACGGTGGCGACACGCAGTGGACCAACCTGGCAGCGGCGTACGAAGCGCTGTCCGAGCCGCTGCAAGCCTTTTTGCACAGCCTGCGCGGCGAGCACCGTTTCAGCCCGCCGCAAGGCGCCAGTGCTACGGCCGAATATCTGGAACTGGTGCGCAACAACACCTTGATCAGCGAGCATCCGCTGGTCAGCGTGCACCCGGAAACCGGAGAGAAAGTGCTCTACATCAGCCCCGGTTTTCTCAAGAGCATTGTTGGCCTGAAGACGCGCGAATCGCGGGTGCTGCTGGAGCTGCTGTGGGAGCACGCCGTGAGCAGCGAGTTCACCGTGCGCTTCAAGTGGGAGCCAGGCTCGCTCGCTTTCTGGGACAACCGCTCTACTGCCCATGTGGCACCACAAGATATTTTTGCACTCGATTTTGACCGCCAGCTCTACCGCACCACCTTGGTGGGCGAAGTGCCGGTGGGCGCCGATGGCCGTGCGTCGACTGCCATCCAAGGAGATCCGGTTTTGGCGGTGCATAGCGCGGCCTACTGAAAGGGGTTTGTCTCCTCGGCCAGTCAGACGGTGATTGCCGATTGCGGTGCTGCCTTGGCAGCACCTTTTTTTCTTTCTTTGTTTCCGTGGTGCACAAGCGTTCCGTAAGAAGGTATTCAAACAGCATTGCTTGGCAGTGAAGCGGGCGCTGGAACAGCTCACCCCAATGGTGAGATGGACCCGTAGGCTAGGCGTCTGGGGCGCAGACAGTACCTTGGTACGGCAAGGCCCAGCAACAACGCATACGGGTTCATATCAACACCCCAAAACGAAGACCCTCAACACCGGCACGACAGCAAGCTTCGTCACCACACTTGCGCTCCCCAGAACCCATTACCTCTGTATTTTCAAATCGCCACCAGCGAGCGCACGTTCTTGGCTTGCATCTCGCTGCCTGGTCCCTCGGCAATCACTTCTCCTCGTTCCATCACCACGTAGTGGTCGGCCAGTTCTTCGGCGAAGTCGTAGTACTGCTCGCACAGCAAGATGGCCATGTTGCCGCGGTCGGCCAGCATGCGGATGACGCGGCCTATGTCTTTGATGATGCTTGGCTGTATGCCTTCGGTGGGCTCGTCGAGGATCAGCATTTTGGGTTGCGGTGCCAGGGCCCGCGCAATGGCCAACTGCTGTTGCTGGCCGCCTGACAGATCGCCGCCACGGCGGTGCAGCATTTGTTTGAGCACCGGGAAAAGCTCGAACAACTCGGCCGGGATCGGGCTGCGCGGCGAGCAATACGCCAGGCCCATGCGCAGGTTGTCTTCCACGCTCAGGCGCGAGAAGATTTCGCGCCCCTGCGGCACATAGCCAATGCCGTTGCGGGCGCGCTCGTACGGTGTTTTTTTGGCGATGTCCACGCCTTGCCATTCGATGCTGCCGCTCTTGATCGGCACCAGGCCCATCAGGCTTTTGAGCAAGGTGGTTTTGCCCACGCCGTTGCGGCCGAGCAGCACGGTGACTTTGCCGATCTCGGCTTTGAGCTGCACATTGCGCAGAATGTGCGAGCCGCCGTAGTACTGGTGCAGGTGGTTGACTTTCAGCATTTCCATCTCCAAGGCCGGCGTGCATGACGCCGGCCAACTCAACTGTCGCGGCGGCCGCTCAGCGGCCCAGATAAACCTCGATCACGCGCTCGTCGGCCTGCACTTGGGCCAGCGTGCCTTCGGCCAGTACCGAGCCGTCGCAGAGCACGGTGACTTTCTCGCTGATGGTGTCGATGAACGACATGTCGTGCTCCACCACCATCAGCGAATGCTTGCCTTTGAGGCTCAGAAACAGCTCGGCGGTGCGCACGGTTTCTTCGTCCGTCATGCCGGCTACCGGCTCGTCGAGCAGCAGCAATTTGGGCTCTTGCACCAGCAGCATGCCAATCTCCAGCCACTGTTTCTGGCCGTGGCTGAGCAAGCCGGCCTGGCGCGTGACGCTGCCCGCGAGATGGATGGTGTGCAGCACTTCGGCAATGCGGTCGCGCTGCGTGCCGCTCAGCCGGAAAGCCATGGACTGCGCCACGCCCTTGTGGGTTTTGAGGGCTAGCTCCAGGTTTTCGAACACCGAGAGCTGCTCGAACACCGTGGGCTTTTGGAACTTGCGGCCAATGCCCATGGCGGCAATCTGCGGTTCGTTGTAGCGCAGCAGATCGATGGTGGAGCCGAAGAAAACCGTGCCTTGGTCGGGCCGGGTTTTGCCGGTGATGATGTCCATCATCGTCGTCTTGCCCGCGCCATTGGGGCCGATGATGCAGCGCAGCTCGCCGGGCGCAATGTCGAGGTTCAGGCCGTTGATGGCCTTGAAGCCGTCAAAGCTGACGTGTACGTCTTCCAAGTAAAGAATGCGGCCGTGCGTGAGTTCTACCTGGCCGGCCACCACGGGCCGCGCCATGCTGGCGTTGCGGCCGCCGGATTCGGTGGCGCTGCTGCTGGCGCGCTGCTGGTAATGGGCCAGGCGCTCGGCGCCTTGTGCCATGAGCTCGGGGGTCATGCGCGGGCTCCTTTCAAGGCTGGTGTGTTACTGGCGCTGGCTGTCTCAGCGGTTGGCGCAGCGTTCTGTGCCTGACGTTTGGCGCGCCATTGGCGAATCTGCTCGGGCAGGCGGATCAGGCCGCCGGGCATGAACAAGGTCACCACAATGAAGAGCGCGCCCAGCACGTAGAGCCAGAACTCGGGCGCAGCCATGGTGAGCCAGCTTTTGCCGCCGTTGACCGCAAACGCGCCGATGATCGGGCCGACCAGCGAGGCGCGGCCGCCCACTGCCGTCCACACCGCCATTTCGATGGAGTTGCCCACGCTCATTTCGCTGGGGTTGATGATGCCGACCTGCGGCACATACAGCGCGCCGGCCAGGCCGCACATCATGGCCGAGATGACCCAGATGGTCAGCTTGTACTGCAGCGGGTTGTAGCCGCAGAACATGGTGCGTGATTCGGCGTCGCGCACCGCTTGCAGCACACGGCCGAACTTGCTTTGCACCAGCCAGCGTGCGAGCAGGTAGCAGCCGAGCAGCGCCACGCCCGACAGCGAGAACAGCAGCACATGCATTTGCGGCGTGTTCAGCGAGACGCCGAGAATCGACTTGAAGCCGGTAAAGCCGTTGTTGCCGCCAAAGCCGGTTTCGTTGCGAAAGAACAGCAGCATGGCCGCATAGGTAAGCGCCTGCGTGATGATGGAGAAGTACACGCCCTTGATGCGCGAGCGGAAGGCGAAGTAGCCGAACACGCCAGCGAGCAGGCCGGGCAGCAAGAACACCAGCAGCACGGTGGCGGTGAAGCTGCCCGACAGCGCCCACGACCAGGGCAGTTCTTTCCAATCCAGAAAAGCCATGAAGGGTGGCAGCGCGTCGGGGCCGGCGGCTTCGCGCATCAGGTACATGCCCATCACATAGCCGCCCAGCGCAAAGAACAGGCCGTGGCCCAGACTGAGAATGCCGGTGTAGCCCCAGATCAGGTCAATGGCGAGCGCGCAGATGGCATAGCACATGAACTTGCCGAGCAGGCCGACCATGTAGTCGGACAGATGCAGTGCGCTGCCTTCTGGCACCAGCAGATTGAGGGCCGGCGCCACCGCGCAGATCACGATCAGCGCGAGCAGAAAGCCTGTCCAGCCCTTGGCGGATAGCAGCGGCGCGGGCTTGGGCAGTTCGATGGAGATGGATGGGCTTGTCATGTCAGTTTTCCCTCATGCAGGCAAGGCGCTAAGCGACTCAGGGGTTCTCTCATTCCGATCAAGGCGCATGGCCTGCGCAACGGGCGCGGCCCAAGTACGGGACACCGAGGAAGGGCCGCCCCGCACCGAGGGTGTCGTCCCCCTCGAGGGGGAAGGCGCGAAGCGACTCAGGGGGTGTTTCATATTTCAGCGCTACGGCCCTTCAAGGCAAAAATGCCTTGCGGACGCTTTTGGATAAAGACCACGATGAACAGCAGCACCGCAATCTTGGCGAGCACCGCGCCGGTCCAGCCTTCGAGCAGTTTGCTGAGCACGCCCAGCCCCAGCGCGGCATACACCGTGCCAGCCAGTTGCCCCACGCCGCCGAGCACGACGACGAGGAAGGAGTCGACGATGTAGTTCTGCCCCAGATCCGGCCCCACGTTGCCGATCTGGCTGAGCGCACAACCGGCCAGGCCCGCAATGCCGGAGCCCAGCGCGAAGGCGTAGGTGTCGGTGCGGGCCGTGTTGACGCCCACGCAGCTGGCCATGGAGCGATTTTGCGTGACGCCGCGCACAAACAAACCCAGGCGCGTGCGGGCAATCAAATAGGCCACCGCGCCCAGCACCAAGAAGGCAAAGAGCACGATGCAGATGCGGTTCCACGGCAGCGTCAGGTTGGGCAAGAGCGCTACGCCGCCGCTCATCCACGAGGGGTTTTCCACGCCCACGTTTTGCGCGCCGAACAGGCTGCGCACGGTTTGCTGCAGCACCAGGCTGATACCGAAGGTGGCGAGTAAAGTCTCCAGCGGGCGGCCGTAGAGAAAGCGGATGACGCCGCGCTCCAGCACCGCGCCCACCAGCGCCGACACCAGAAAAGACACGGGGATGGCCAGCACCAGGTACCAGCCAAAAGCAGCCTCGGGCAGCAGGCGCTGAAACGCCAGTTGCACCAGGTAGGTGGCGTAGGCGCCGATCATGATCAGCTCGCCATGCGCCATGTTGATCACGCCCATGAGCCCGTAGGTGATGGCCAGGCCCAGCGCGGCCAGCAGCAGCACCGAGCCCAGGCTGATGCCGCTGAAGATCTGGCCCAGGCGCTCGCCCCAGGCCAGGCTGTCGGCAATTTCTGCGAGCGCGCGCTGCAAGGCTTTTTGCACGGCAGGGTCGCTTTCTTCGGCCAGGCGCTGGTTCAGCAGCAACTGGGTTTCGGGCGTTTTTTCTTGCAGCAATTGGCCAATGGCGTGCAGGCGGGCGCTGGGTTCTTCGCTGGTCAGCTCGCCCGCAGCCTGGGCGCGGGCCAGCAGGGCTTTGACCTCGGGGTCGGATTCTTTGGCGAGGATTTGCGCAATCAGCTCGGCACGTGTGGCGTCGGGCTCGGCGGCCAGTTTGGCAGCGGCTTGGCGGCGCTCGGATACATCGCTGCTGCCCAAGGCCAGCACGGCTTGCGCGGCCTCGATCACGCCGCGCAAGTAGTTGTTGTTGACCACGTCTTCGGCATCGGCTGGCAGCTGGGCGGCTGCGCCGGTGGCCGGATCGCGGGCCTGGTTGTTTTGCACGATAAAGGCCTGGCCGTTGGCGGTTTTGACTTCGTCATTGGCCAGCGCGGCCAGGAAGGCGGCCACTTGCGCATCGGGCGTTTGCACGGCCTGGTTGATAGCGGCAACGCGCGCTTCGGCATCGTCTGCCGCAGCCATTTGGAAAGCCTGTTCGGCTGTCAGCGCGTGCGCGGCGCTGCTCAGCGTGCAGAGCAAAAGCAGGGCGCTGATGCCGGCCTGGGCGCGCACCCAAAACATCTGCCGCAAGCGGGAGAGAGAGGGAATACCGGTGATGCGTTTCATGGCTCGCGGTCTGGGAAGTGGTCGCTTGGTCAGGCGAATGGGTAGGGCTGAATGAGGGCGTAGTGATTGAAACCAGCACCCTCACCCCAACCCTCTCCCGCTGGCGGGAGCGGGGGCCAAACGGGGAGAGGGAGCAAGGCAGATCAGCTGGCGGATTTGCCGTCCGGTTCGTCCTTCTTCTTGTCGTTGCCTTCGATGAACGGGCTCCAGGGCTGGGCTTTGACGGGGCCCTTGGTTTTCCACACCACGTTGAACTGGCCGTCGGCCTTGATCTCGCCCACCATCACCGGCTTGTGCAGGTGGTGGTTCTTCTCGTCCATCTTCACGGTGAAGCCATCGGGCGCGGCAAAGGTTTGGCCGGCCATGGCAGCGATGACCTTGTCCACATCCGTGCTCTTGGCCTTCTCGACAGCTTGCTTCCACATGTGAATGCCGATCCAGGTGGCTTCCATCGGGTCGTTGGTGAGCGGCTTGTCCTTGTGGCCGGGAATGTTCTTGGCCTTGGCGTATTCGCTCCACTGCTGGATGAAGGCCGTGTTGGTGGGGTTCTTCACGCTTTGGAAGTAGTTCCAGGCGGCCAGGTGGCCCACCAGCGGCTTGGTATCGACACCGCGCAGCTCTTCTTCGCCCACGCTGAAGGCCACCACCGGCACGTCTTTGGCCTTGAGGCCGGCATTGCCCAGCTCTTTGTAGAAGGGCACGTTCGAATCACCATTGATGGTGGAGATGACCGCTGTTTTACCGCCGCTGGAGAACTTTTTGATATCGGCCACGATGGTCTGGTAATCGCTGTGGCCGAACGGGGTGTAGGTTTCCAGAATGTCGGATTCCTTCACGCCCTTCGATTTGAGGAAGGCGCGCAGGATCTTGTTGGTGGTGCGCGGGTAGACGTAATCGGTGCCCAACAGCACAAAACGCTTGGCGCCGCCGCCTTCTTTGCTCATCAGGTATTCGACGGCGGGAATCGCTTGCTGGTTGGGCGCAGCGCCGGTGTAGAACACGTTCTTGGAGAGCTCTTCACCTTCGTACTGCACGGGGTAGAAGAGCAGGCCATTGTTCTGCTCGAACACCGGCAGCACCGATTTGCGCGACACGCTGGTCCAGCAGCCAAACACCACGGCCACCTTGTCTTGCGTGATCAGCTGCTTGGCTTTCTCGGCAAACAGCGGCCAGTTGGAGGCCGGGTCCACCACCACGGGCTCCAGCTTTTTGCCGAGCACGCCGCCCTTGGCGTTGATGTCGTCAATCGCCATCAGCACCGTGTCCTTGAGCACGGTTTCCGAGATCGCCATCGTGCCCGAGAGGCTGTGCAGCACCCCCACTTTGATGGTGTCCTGCGCTTGTGCAGGGGACGAGAAGGAGAAAGCGACAGCCACAGAGGCGGCCAGGACGTTCAGGGTTCCACGACGGTTCATTGCACCACTCCAACAAAAAGCTCGGTCACGATCGACCGTGCATGCTGCAGTGCAATAGGCGTGCCAATTCTGTTTTTATGCCTCGTGCATGAGGAGTGAGTAGGTGCACTCGCCAAGCACGCGCCGGCCGGTCTGCTGGCGCTGGCCAGCTTTTGGCACCGGGCGTGCGCCAGCTTGGTGCGCCACGCTGGAGCGTGTTTGGTGCACATGCACCGAAGCTGGGTGCGCGCTGCCGACTCTGCGCAGTTTGGTGCATGGCGACGGGTGGTGCTGCCCGTTTCTGGTGCCGCTGTTCCAAGTGTGTGCACGGTTGGCCCGCTTTTTGCAAGCTGGCTGTCAGGCGCGCAGACAGCAGTGCGCGAGCTGATTGATCGAGCTATGGATCAACGCGAAATGGAATTGACTCCTCGCGTTCAGCCGCGTAGTCGCGGCTGCGCGGGCATATTTTTAGAGGTATGGAGCGAAGCGAAATGGAACTGACTCCCCGCGTTCAGTCGCGCGGTCGCGACTGCGCGAGCCAATTTGAAAGCAATGGAGCGGCGCGAAATGGAATTGACCCCCGCGTTCAGCCTGCGAATGCGGGCTGCGCGAGCTGACTTATCGAGCTATGGAGTGAAACGGAATGGAATTAACCCCTCGCGAAAAAGACAAGCTGCTGATCTTCACAGCCGCCTTGCTCGCCGAGCGCCGCATGGCACGCGGCCTGAAGCTGAACTACCCCGAAGCGGTGGCCCTGATCAGCGCCTTTGTGATGGAAGGCGCGCGCGACGGTAAGACCGTGGCGCAGCTGATGAGCGCAGGCCGCACGGTGCTGACGCGCGCCGATGTGATGGACGGCATTGCCGAGATGATTCCGGACATCCAGATCGAAGCCACTTTCCCCGACGGCACCAAGCTGGTGACCGTGCACGAACCCATTGTTTAAAGCCAGCACCTGACTATGAAAATGCCCAAACTCCTTGCCACCTTGGCGGCCTCTGCGGCCGCGCTGCCCTTGTCTGCTCTGGCCCATGTGGGTGCGGATGCTGGCGGTCACCACAACTTTCTCGACACGGCAGCGCACGCGTTTGCGCACCCGTTTACCGGCGCTGATCACTTGGCCGCCATGCTGGCCGTGGGCGCATGGAGTGCGTTGACGGTCACGCCCGCATGGCGTGCGCCTGCCGCATTTGTGGCGTTGCTGGTGGCTGGCGCAGCGGCCGGTTTTTCCGGCCTGTCGGTGCCCGGGGTGGAGCCGATGATTGCGGCCTCGGTGCTGGTGCTGGGCTTGCTGGTGGCGGTACAAAAGAAAATGCCTTGGGTATTGGCTGCGGCCTTGGCCGGGTTGTTTGCTTTCTTCCATGGAGCGGCCCACGGCTACGAGCTGGCGGGCGGCGCAGGTGCATCGGCACTGGCCGCATTGGCTGGCATGGCGCTGGGTTCGGGCTTGCTGCATGTGGCTGGCATGGTGTTGGGCAAGGCGCTGATGCAGCGCCACCAGTGGTTGGCGAAAGTGGGCGGTGCAGCGACTGCCGCGCTCGGTGCCTTCATGCTGACCCGCCTGGCCTGACACGGAGCACGCCATGATTCCTGGAGAACTTTTGTTGGACGAGGGCGCGCATGTGCTCAACCCAGGCCGGCGCACGCAGCAGCTGGTTGTCATCAACGCCAGCGACCGGCCGATTCAGGTGGGCTCGCACTACCACTTTGCTGAGACCAATGCCGGCCTGGAGTTTGACCGCGCCGCCGCACACGGCATGCGCCTGAACATTGCCAGCGGCATGGCCGTGCGCTTTGAGCCCGGCCAACAACGCACGGTGGAGCTGGTCGAGATTGGCGGCGACCGAAAAATCTACGGCTTTCGCGGCCTGGTTCAAGGAGCGCTCTGATATGGCAACGATGGAAAGACGCGCCTACGCCGAAACCTTTGGCCCGACCGTGGGCGACCGCGTTCGTCTGGCCGATACCGAGCTGATCGTGGAAGTGGAAAAAGACTTCACGCTCGCCGCAGGCGGCTATGGCGAAGAGGTGAAGTTTGGCGGTGGCAAAACCATCCGCGACGGCATGGCGCAAAGCCAGCGCAGCCGCGAGCAAGGCGCGATGGACACAGTGCTGACCAATGCGCTGATCATCGACCACTGGGGCATCGTCAAGGCCGACATTGGTTTGCTGAACGGCCGCGTTGCTGCCATTGGCAAAGCCGGCAATCCGGACACGCAACCGGGCGTGGACATCATCATTGGCCCGGGCACCGAGATCATCAGCTGCGAGGGCAATATCGTCACCGCAGGCGGCATAGATACGCACATCCACTTTATCGCGCCGCAGCAGATTGAAGAGGCGCTGACCAGCGGCGTGACCACCATGATTGGCGGCGGCACCGGCCCGGCGACCGGCACCTTCGCCACCACTTGCACGCCCGGCCCCTGGAACATGGAGCGCATGCTGCAAGCGGCCGACGCCTTTCCGATGAACCTGGGTTTTCTGGGCAAGGGCAATGCGAGCTTGCCGCAGGGCTTGCACGAGCAGATCAGCGCCGGCGCAATCGGCCTGAAGCTGCACGAAGACTGGGGCAGCACGCCAGCGACCATCAGCAACTGCCTCGATGTGGCGGAAGAGACGGACACGCAAGTGGCCATCCACACCGACACGCTCAACGAGAGCGGCTTTGTCGAAGACACCGTCGCCGCCTTCAAGGGCCGCACCATCCACACCTTCCACACCGAAGGCGCGGGCGGCGGCCATGCGCCCGATATTTTGAAAGTGGTGGGCGAGGCGAATGTGCTGCCCAGCTCTACCAACCCCACGCGGCCTTACACTATCAACACGCTCGATGAGCATGTCGACATGCTGATGGTGTGCCACCACTTGGACGCTGGCATTGCCGAAGACTTGGCCTTTGCCGAAAGCCGCATCCGCAAGGAGACGATTGCGGCCGAAGACATACTGCACGACATTGGCGCGATCAGCATGTTCAGCTCAGACAGCCAAGCCATGGGCCGTGTGGGCGAGGTGATTTTGCGCACCTGGCAAACCGCGCACAAGATGAAGCTGCAGCGCGGTGCTTTGAGCGGCGACGGTGCGCGCAACGACAACTTTCGCATCAAGCGCTATATCGCCAAGTACACCATCAACCCCGCCATTGCGCACGGCATCAGCCACGAAGTGGGCAGCATCGAAGTGGGCAAGTGGGCCGACATCGTGATCTGGAAGCCCGCGTTTTTTGGTGTCAAACCGGCTTGCATTTTGAAAGGCGGTTTCATCGCCATGGCTGCCATGGGCGACCCGAATGCGTCCATCCCCACGCCGCAGCCCGTGCATTACCGGCCCATGTTCGGCGCCTTTGGTGGAGCCATTGCCAAGACCTCGCTCACCTTTGTTTCGCAAGCCGGTTTGGCGGCAGGCATTGGCCAGCGCTTTGGCCTGCACAAAACACTGTCGGCGGTGAAAGGCATTCGCGGCGTGCAAAAGCAGCACATGATCCACAACGATCTGGCGCCGCGCATGGAAGTGGATGCGCAAACCTACGCCGTGCGTGCCAATGGCGATCTGCTGACCTGCGAGCCCGCCAGCAGCCTGCCGCTGGCGCAGCGTTATTTTTTGTTTTGAGAGTTAGAGCAAGCCATGGAGCTGTACTTCACCCTGGACCCCGCCACCGATCCGCGCGTGGTCGCCTTTTTGCAAGAGCATCTGGACGACATGTACCGCATCTCGCCGCCCGAGAGCGTGCATGCGTTGGACGTGACCCAGCTGCGCCAGCCGGGCATCCGGTTCTGGACCACCTGGTTGAGCGAGAACGATGGCGATATAGATTTGCGCCTGGTGGGCACCTGCGCCTTGAAGGAGCTGGAGCCTGGTCATGCCGAGCTCAAGAGCATGCGCGTAAGCGCCGCATTGCGCGGCAAAGGCATTGCGCAGCAAGTGCTGGAGCATGCGATTGCGCAAGCGCAGGCGAGCGGTGTGCAACGCATCAGCCTGGAGACCGGCACCGAAGCTTTCTTTGCCCCTGCGCGCCAGTTTTATGCGCGCAATGGCTTTGCGCTGTGCGAGCCATTTGGCAGCTACGTGCTGGACCCTAACAGCTGTTTCATGACGTGCGAGCTTGCTCCGACTGTACAGGCGGTGCCGGCATGAGCGAGATGCTGCAAGTCTCCAAATGCCTGCAAGGCGGCCACGGCCTGGCGCCGGTTTTGCTCAAGCGCGCGAGCAGCGTGGAGCTCGACTGGGATGTGCGCCAGAAAAGCCGCTTTGCCGCCACCGACAGCCTGGGCCGTGCGCTGGCCGTGTTTTTGCCACGCGGCCAGGCGGTGCGCGGTGGCGATGTCTTGGTGGCCGAAGACGGCTCGCTGATCCGCGTGTTGGCTGCGCCGCAAAAGGTGTTGCACATCACCGCTTGCGCCGAGCACGGAACGCCGTTTGATTTGATGCGCGCAGCCTACCACCTGGGTAACCGCCATGTGCCGATTGAGCTGCAGCCCGACCACCTGAAGATCGAGCCCGACCATGTGCTGGCCGACATGCTGCGCAGCATGCACATGACGGTGGCCGAGGCCGATCTGCCGTTTGAGCCCGAAGGCGGCGCTTACGGCGGCCATGTCACCAACGACGGCCACAGTCACCACCACGGCCACGCGCATGCGCACGGCCATGGGTATGACCACGGGCACAGCCATGAACACTGAGGCAGCGTTTGCCGCCACCAACGCGCAAAGCTTTTTGCAGCTGATGTGGCTGGCTTCGCCGGCTTTGCCGATTGGCGGCTTTTCGTACTCGGAAGGTTTGGAGGCGGCCATCAACGCAGCGCTGGTGACGAACGAAGCCGAGGCCGCGCAGTGGTTGCTGCAGCAGTTGCAACTGGCGCAGGCGCGTGGCGATATGGCGGCCATTGCACAAGCACTGGCTGCTTGGCAACGCGACGATTACGAGCGCATTGCCGCGCTCAACCAGTGGGTGCGCAGCACGCGCGAGACCAGCGAGCTGCGCTTGCAAACCGAGCAGATGGGCCGCTCTTTGGTGGAGTGGTTGAAGAACCGTTATGCCGACGATGCCGAGCTGCAGGCCCGCACCCGCTGGCTGGCCGCGCAAGATGCGAGTTACCCGCTGGCTTTCTCGTTTGCTGCGCACTGCACCGGTGCTGCCGCACGCGATGCGCTGCTGGCCTTTGCGTTTGGCTGGGCCGAGAACATGGTGCAAGCCGCCATCAAAGCCGTGCCGCTGGGCCAGAGCGCTGGCCAGCGCATTCTGGCGCGTTTGACGCAAGAGATTCCCGCTGCTGTCGAGTACGCGCTGGCCTTGCCAGAGCAGGCGCGACAAGCTTTTTCCCCGATGCTGGCGATTCTGTCAGCCCAGCACGAACACCAGTATTCACGCCTTTTCAGATCATGAACACCCCTGCACTGCACCACATTCCCAAGCGCACAAAAAAGCTGCCGCCGCTGCGCGTAGGCATTGGCGGGCCGGTCGGCTCGGGCAAGACCACCATCCTCGAAATGCTGTGCAAAGCCATGCGCGACAAGTGGGACCTGGTGGCGATTACCAACGACATTTACACCAAGGAAGACCAGCGCCTGCTGACCATCAGCGGCGCGCTGCCGGCCGAGCGCATCATGGGCGTGGAAACAGGTGGTTGCCCGCACACGGCGATCCGCGAAGATGCGTCGATCAACCTCGAAGCGATTGACCGCATGCTGGGGCAGTTTCCGAATGCGGACATCGTGTTCATCGAATCCGGTGGCGACAACCTGGCCGCCACCTTCAGCCCGGAGCTGAGCGATTTGACGATCTATGTGATTGACGTGGCCGCAGGTGAGAAGATTCCACGCAAAGGCGGGCCGGGCATTACCAAGAGCGATCTGTTCGTGATCAACAAGACCGACTTGGCACCGCACGTGGGCGCCAACTTGGAGATCATGCGCAGCGATACGGTGAAGCAGCGCACCACGCCCAAAGGCTTGAAGCCGTTTGTCATGACCAACCTGAAAACCCTGGACGGGCTGGACGAAGTGGTGGCCTTTATTGAGAAGCAAGGCTTGCTCGCCGCCTGAGCCAGACAAAGGCGCGACAGGCCGCATTTGGCGGCCTGCGCGGCGGCCCTTACCATCGCCGCGCCTGCAACGGAGATTGCAGGCGTCTGAACAGGAGGTGGTATGAAAGTTTTTTGGATGGGCTGGGGCCTGGCCTTGGCGTTGAGCGGCTGCGTGAGCACCAGCGATATTGCGCAGACCGGGCAGAACACTTACAGCGTGAGCGCCAACGGCGACGATTCGCGCACTTTGGGCGATACGCGCACGAAGACGCACGAGGCCGCACAGGCCAAGTGCCAGAGCATGGGCAAGACCGTGCAAGTCATCTCCGACAAGAACGAGCGCACCGCCTTTGGCGGTAGCGTCTTCCCCAAGCACACGCTGAATTTCCGCTGCCTGTGAGCCGCAGCGGATAGTTGCTCAAGCCTGCGCGCTGTTCAAGGCAAAAGCGGTGTCGGGGTGAACGCGGCCTTGGGCCTGGTACCAGGCCAGCCAGTCAGATGCTGCAATGCCGGGCCGCCCTTGCACCGTAGCCGGCAGCGCTTCGTAAACCAGCAGTTCCATGGTTTGAACGGTGCCGCCGTGCAAGTGCACGGGCAGGGTGAGCAGGCGTTTGGCGTACTCGCCCATGTCGCGCGGCCAGATGCCTTCGATGCCGTCCAGCGCTTGCTCCAGCGCGTCGTCAATCGGGTAGACCTCAGCCAGCACGGCTTGCGTGCCTTGCAGGCTCAGGCCGGGGTACCAGCCCAGGTCGTACAGGCTGCCCCTGAGCGTGGTCTGGCCCAGGCAGATGATGTCCGGATCGAGCCGGCAAATGTCGTTAACGCCGCCGGCACGCAAGGTGCCGTAGACGGCGACGTGGCGAGCGCCACAGGCGCTCCAGACTGGGGCGGAAAAAGGGGCGGGCGCTGGGCTGGGTGTCTCGGTCATGGTGGCTAAAAATGGTTGCGCTGCAATCAAGCAATTTTCTTGCCAGGGCAAGGCTCAGTCGCGGTGCTCCATGACTTGTTCTGCCGCCTTTTTGACCTTGGCAATCTCGCGGCTGGGCAGCGGTGTTTCGCCCGTGGCCATGCGCATCAGCAGGCAGTGCAGCATTTCGGTGGACAGGCCGTGCAGCACCAGGCGGTGGCCGGCGCGCAAGGTAGACAGCGGCACCAGCGGGTGTTTGTTGTTGAGCATGACCAGGTGCTCGGGCGAGGAGAGAATTTTGGCCGCGTAGATGGCCACGGTCTCGTCGAGCTGCAAGGAGTTGCTGGCGCGCCAGAAATCGTTGTCGGTGAGCAGCAGCTGGTAGACCGGCGTGTAGACCTCGATGGCCGATTGCAGATCGAGTATGTTCAGCGCGCCGTGCGGCATGTCTTCCAGCGCCAGCGGCGGGTCGCGGAGCATGGAGAAATCAGGCTCGGCCACCGGGCCCATGTGCTCGCCGCGGCTGCGCAGCGAGGTGTTGAGGCGGATGACAAAGTTGAACAGGTTCAGGTCGTGCTTGAGAAACAGCTCGTCCTTGATGTCGTCGATGGTCTGTGGCTCCAGCGGCTTGGTGGGCACGGGCGTGGGCGCATTCGCGCCGATGAAGCTGAGGATCTGCGAGCCCAGGTGGAAGTGGCGCATGATGAGCCAGTTGGCCTCGGGCGAGACAAAGCGGTTCATGCTGAAGGCCAGGGTGCGGTGCAGCAGTTTGGAGTGCGCCCAGCTTTTGGGCAGCAGCACCTTGAGGATCTGGATCAGGATGATCGACAGCCGCGCCAGCGGCCGCAGAAAAGGCAGCAGAAACTGGCGCGAGCGGCTGCTGGAGTCTTTGAGCCAGGCGGCCTTCACATGGTCGGGCAGCGGCGTACTGTCGTCGAGGTAGAGCGCCAGCCAGGGGCTGGGGTCGCGCTCGTCGTGTGGGATTTCGCGGAAATCGGTCATGTCAGTCCTTGGCCGTGTCGCCCAGGATATGGGCGAACTGCATCAGATACAGCTGCGCAGTGTGGCGCGCCGTGGCGGTGATGGCGCGGGCCGCGCTGCCGGCCTGGGCCGGGTCTTCCAGCGCCATCACCATTTGCACGGCCAGCAGCCAGCGCTCCAGGTGGTTCTCGTCGTTGGCGCCGTGGTATTCCAGAAAGCGAAAGCACTCCGGCCCCAGCGCCAGGCTTTGGCGCAGCAGCGGCAGCAGGCTCGGCACAATGCGCTGGCCCGTGCCTTCGATGATGTAGATGGCGCCCAGCAGGCCCACCGGGTTGCTGGTGGCCGCCAGGCTGTGCAGGTAGCTGTTGAGCGCCTGGCCGCCGGGGTTGCGCTGCAGTTGTGCGATGTCGGTGACGGTGCCGCCTGCGTTCAAATAGTCCTGGTGCAGAATTTTGAAATCGTTTTGCTCTTCGCCCGCGTGCACGCCGATGAGCGAGGCCAGCTCGGCGTAGTCGCCGGTGAGCGAGGCGGCGCCTTCGCGCATCCAGAGGCTGCCTTCGCGCACCTGCGGAATCCACTGGCTCATCCAGCGCACATAGTCGGCGCTTTGCATGCGGCCGCTGCGAATGCGCTGCACCAGCGGCGTGCGCCAGACTTGCGAGCGGTAGTCGTGCCAAATGCTGGCCAGCTCGGTGAGCAGCGGCGCCAGGCCGGCGGGCGCGGTGGCTGGGTCGTGCGGCGGCTCGATCTGTTCCGCCGCTGGCGCAGCTTCTGCGTGGGGTTTTGCGGGCGTGGCGACACTGGTTTTGCCTTGGCCGGCATCGGCCCGGGCTTCTACTTCCAGCAGCATGTAGCCTGCGGTAAAGCGGCCCGATTCGGGCACAAAGCACAGCATGGTGTCGCCCGCTTTGAGCTGCGCATGCTGGGTTTGCAGGTATTCGGCCAGCATGACGAAGATGGACGCCGCGCCCGTGTTGCCGCGCCAGGCCAGGTTGCTCCACCAGCGCTCACGCGGGATGGCGAGCTGGGCTTTGTTCAGCAGCTCATCGACCACGGGGATGAATTTTTCGGACGAGTAGTGGCAGAGAAAGTGGTCGATGCCGCGCTCGGGCAGCCAGCCCTGGTGGGCGATGCGGGCGTACTCGTGGATGCAGACGTCGAACAAATGCGGCAGCAGGCGAATGTCTTGGCGCAAAGCCAAGGCGCCAGCAGCTTCGGCCTCGGACCAAGAAGGGAAATCGAGGTGGCTGCGGGCGCGGTCGTGCGTCAGGCCCAGCTGCATGCAGACCGGGTAGTCGCCGGCAAAGCTGCGCTGGTGCGTCCAACGCAGTTTCAGGCACAGGTCGGGGCGCTGTGGTATAGGCGCGGCTGCGCCCAGCAGCACGGCGCCAGCGCCGTCGCTCAGCATCCAGCGCAGAAAATGCGCATCGAAATCGGTGTCGTAGCCTTGCGCAGCGTAGCGCGATTTTTTGAACAGGCGCGAGGGCATTTCGCTGGCCACGGCCAGCGCGTTGGCATGCTGGCCGTGCTCTACCGCCAGCGCAGCGCCTTGCAGTGCGCCCACGCTGGCTGCGCACACGCCGTGCACGCTGAGCAGCTCCATCGGCGGGGCGGCCATTTCGCCCTGGATCATGCTGGCAAAGCCGGGCATCAGCGTGTCGCCACCCGAGGAGCCGCTGGCGAGGTAGCCCACGTCAGCCAGCTTGCGGCCGGCCAGATCCAAACAGGCTTCGATGGCGCGCTGCGCCATTTGCGCGTTGCTGAAAACGGTGCTGCCATCGGGCGCAATGGCGTAGTAGCGCTGCTGGATGCCGTTCTCGGCCAGGATGCGGCGCTTGATGCGCTCGGACAGCCGGTTGAGCGGCGCCACATAGGTGTCCATGGCATCGTTGGCGACCGGCTCACCTGGCATGAAGAGCCCGGCAGACTGAACATAGACTTGCGAATAAGCAACTGGCATAGGCGACTACTTTTTCTCCAGCGGTGGCATCAGCGATTGGCTGCGCAAAGGCCGCCATAGCAGACCACCGACAAATACCCGCGCCATGTACGGCAGCAGGCCTCCCTCGTTGAGCGCCGGATCGACCCGGTCGCGGTAAATGCGCTCGTGCAACCCGCCCAACTGCGACCAATGCGCATGCGGGCATTCGTGGTGCGCGGTGTGCAGGCCAATATTAAAAAGCAGGGGGTTGACCAGACCTTCGAAATTGCGCGCGTAGTTCAGTTTGGCACCGGCGGTATCGCGCTGCGCTCTGCTGATGCGCCGGCCGTCGGCGTGTGCATGCTGCAAGTAGTTGGTGGCCAGCAGCCAGTGCAGGCCATGCAACTGCGGCAAGATCACCAGCAGCAAGGCCTTTTGCCAATCCAGCGCCAGCAGCAGCGCCCAACTGCCCAGCCACAGCACGTACTGGCCCATGCAATAACGAAAAGCGCCGGGCGCATGGCGGCGCAGCTTGCCCAGCCAGCGGATGAACAGCGGGTACAGCACCCATGCCGCTTGCAGCGGGTGCAGCAGGTAGCCCCAGAGGTGGTTGGTGTCGCCGCCAAAACGGTAGGTGCGGGCGATGTCTTTTTCGCTGTGCTTGTAGCGGTGGTGGTTGGCCACATGCGCTGGCCAGAATACAAAGGTGGGATGGCCTTGCAGTAGCGTGAGCCAGTAATCGGTCAAGCGGTTGGCCCAGCGGCTGTGCGGGCCGCGCCACATGCGCAAGTGCGTGTGGTTGTGGTGGATGACGCCGACGCCCAGCGTCAAAAACAGCTCCACCGCGTACAGCCACCACACCCAGCCGTGCTGCCATTGCCACCAGACGATCAGCGGCAGCGCCGTGAGGTAGAGCAGCGATTGCCAATCGCGCCAGTGGCGCAGCCGAGGCAGAACAAGAGGGCTTGAGGTGCTGGCGCTGCGCGGCATGCAAACAAGGGTTCAGGACGAGGAGCGCGCAGGCGCCGGGCGCTGCGGCAGCGGATCGGCTTCGCTGCGCAGGAAGCGGTCCATGAAGGCAAAGGCAAAGCCGTAGTTGCCTGCCGGCCGCGCATGGTGCAAGTGGTGGCGGCGGCTGGCGGCCAGCGGGTGGCGCGGGCCGGTGTTGGGGAAAAAATCGTAGTTGGAGTGGCCGACCGCGTTCAGGAAAATGCTGAACACCGGCACCGAGGCCAGCGACCAGAAGGCAAAGTCGTGCAGCACCATGGGCAGCAGGATGACGTTGCCCATCATCATGGCTTCGACCGGGTGGAAGCTGTACGTGGACCAGGGCGTGACGACGACCGAGCGGTGGTGATCGCCATGGAAGCGTTTGAACCAGCGCGTGTGCAGCAGGCGGTGGTTGATCCAGAAATGCACGTCGTTCCAGATCAGCAGCACCCAGATCTCGATGGCGATCTGCCAGCCGCTGGGGTTGACGGCAAAGTGCGCCCAGCCCAGTTGCACAAAGCCCCAGGGCACGATCATGCCCAGGCCGAAGATCAGGATGGAGTGGAAAGACTGGCGCCATTCGCGCTGCAGCTGGTCGGGCTTGAGCGGGCGCGTGTCGAGCACTTTGCCAATGCCGTGCTTTTGCAAAAAGCGGGTGAGGGCGCTCATGCCAAAGCCGCCAGCCAGGTAGAGCGCACTGAAAAACAGCAAGCCCCAAGCCATGACCTGCCAGGCAGAGAGGTTGGTAAAAGCTTGGGCTGCTGTCATCACTCTTTATTGCGCGCGGATGTTTTGCTCTTTGATGATGGTACCGAGCGCCTTGACATCGGCATCGATGCGGTTCTTCAGGCCTTCGGGCGAGCTGCCGACGGCTTGCCAGCCTTGGGCCGAGAGCTTGGCGCGCATTTCAGGCGTGCGCACGATCTCGCTCACGGCAGTGGCCAGCTTCTCGACATGGGCCTTGGCCATGGATTTGGGCGCGGCGACGGCGTTCCAGATTTCCAGATCGTAGTTGCCTACGCCCAATTCCTTCAGGCTGGGCAGACCGGGTGCCAGCGGGCTGCGAGCGGCCGAGGTAACGCCCACGCCGCGCAGCTTGCCGGCCTGGATTTGCGCCATGGCCAGCGCAGGCGGCAGCATGGACAGCTGCAGATCGCCGCCCTGGATGCCGTTGAAGACTTGCGGATAGCCGGCGTAGGGAATGTGCTCGGGCTTGAGCTTGGAGCGGCTCTTGAGCAGTTCCATGCCCAGGTGGCCCACGGTGCCAACGCCGGGCGAGCCATAGCTCCACTTGTTGCCGGCTTGGGCGCCGGCGTCAAAAAATGCCTTGCCTTCGGGGGCCGAAGCCGGTGCCACCAGCACCAGCGGGGCCACGCCGATGAGGCTGACGGGCTGCAGATCGGTCAGCGGGTTGTAGCGCACGGCTGGGTTCAGCAGCTGGGCAATCGTCATATTGCCGTTGATCATGACGCTGAAGGTGTGGTCGTCGGCCTTGGCCACGTATTCGCCAGCGATGTTGCCGCCAGCGCCGACCTTGTTCTCGACGATGATGGTCTGGCCCAGGGCTTTTTCCAACGGCTCGGCCAGGGCGCGGGCGGTCAGATCAGGCGAAGAGCCGGCGGGAAAGCCCACGATCAGGTGCAGCGGCTTGCTCGGCCATTTGTCGGCCGCAAAAGCGCCGGACGCCATGCAGGTGGCTGCGAGGGCAGCGGTGAGCAGGCTGCGGCGGGGCAGGGTGAAGGTCATTGAATACTCCGTGGTAGCTGGAGCCTGCGCGGTGGGAGGTTTATGCGTTTGTATGTCCGCCGATTCCGCCACAGGCCAGAGAAAACGCACCGGCTGCTTGCCGGGTGCGTTGCAGATTATCGCCAATTGTGATGTGGGGGGCGGGGCTGATAGCCGAGTGTGGTGGGATTCCATCGGCCTCGGTGTCGCTGAGGGCCGGCAGCGTGGCCGGTTGGGGGTGGCGTTTGCATGGGCAATGTGGGGCTTGCTTTGCGCTGGTAGGATAGTTTTTAACTGGCGTTGGTGGGCATTGCTTGCGGCGGCTGGCCGGGACTCGCCCCGGCAGGCGACCCCCTTTTTGCCCAGCCAAAAAGGGAGGCGAAAAATCTGCCCCACATCCAGCGTCCCCGAAAGCTTCGCGTAGCGAATCTTTCGGGGCAACCTGCGGCCACAACAAACGCCGGCGTGCGGCGAAACTCGCTTGTATCGTTAAAGCGTTCGGGGATGGCCCGATCAGGGCTGGCGTATGCAGGGAACTCCCTGAGGCTTGCAACCTGTCGCGTAGATATGCAGCGCCAGTC
>NZ_JBHZGV010000030.1:0-38114 GCF_043359985.1 Comamonas trifloxystrobinivorans | reverse complement strand
GTAGGTCATCGTCAGGCTCTTATCCTGCTAACCCCCGTGATCTCAATGGTCTCGGGGGTTTTGCTTTTACGGCGCGCTGGCTCGCTCCATGCTGTGCATCAGGCGAGAGCAGTCTTCTTTTTCATGATGTAAGCGATTGCTCTGTAATTAAGCAAGGGAATGCGACTTTACGTACACTTCCCGTTTCAGAGCTCGGGCGGCATGCCGGCGTATAACGCCAGCCATGACTGCTACTACGCCAGCCCATGGGCACAACCGATGAGGGCTGGCCTTTCATTAGCAAGCTGCAAAGGCAGCTTTTTGTCTTTATGTTGACCTCCATTTTGAAACCCGTGCTGCGCCTGAGTTTGGTGGCCCAGATTCTGATTGCCATGTTGCTGGGCATTGTGATTGGCGCCATGAGCCCGGAGCTGGCCAGCTGGCTGAGTATTTTGGGCAAGCTGTTCATTTCTGCTCTCAAGGCCGTGGCGCCGGTTTTGGTGCTGGTGTTGGTGATGGCGGCGATTGCCGGCCACCGCGAAGGAGCCAGCACACATATGCGCCCGGTACTGGCGCTGTATTTGATTGGTACCTTGGCTGCCGCTGTGGTGGGTGTGGTGGCCAGCATGCTGTTTCCCAGTACCTTGCATTTGCAAGGTGCGGCTGATGTGAGCCAAGCGCCCAAGAATGTCAGCCAGGTGATGCTGGATCTGCTGATGCAGGTGGTGGACAACCCGGTCCATGCCGTGATGGCCGGTAACTACATTGGCGTGCTGGCCTGGGCCATTGCTTTAGGCTTTGCCTTGCGCCAGGTGTCGGCCACCACGCAGCAAGTGGTGCAGGATGCGGCCCAGGTGATCACGCAGCTGATCCAGTGGGTGATTCGCTTGGCTCCGTTGGGTATTCTGGGTCTGGTGGCGGTCACCTTTGCCGAAGCCGGTTTGAGCGCCCTGCTGAGTTATGTGCATGTGTTGATGGTGCTGGTGGGCGCCATGCTGTTCGTGGCTTTGGTGGTGAACCCCTTGATCGTGGGGCTTACTATCCGTGCCAATCCGTATCCGCTGGTGTTCACCTGCTTGCGTGAGAGCGCGATTACCGCCTTTTTCACCCGCAGCTCTGCCGCCAATATTCCGGTGAACCTGGCCTTGGCGGAAAAGCTCAAGCTCGACCGCGATACCTATACGATTGCGATTCCCTTGGGCGCCACCATCAACATGGCGGGTGCCGCCATCACCATCAGTGTGCTGACCTTGGCCGCCGCCCATACGATGGGCATTGAGGTGCCGTTTGGCACCGCCTTGCTGCTGTGCGTGGTTTCCGCTCTGTGTGCTTGCGGCGCTTCTGGCGTTGCTGGTGGTTCACTGCTGTTGATTCCACTGGCCTGCAGTCTGTTCGGCATCAATAGCGATGTGGTGATGCAGGTGGTGATGGTGGGCATGCTGATCGGCGTGGTGCAGGATTCGGCTGAGACGGCCTTGAACTCTTCCACCGATGTGCTGTTTACCGCTGCGGCCTGTATGCGGGCGGAGCGTTTGAATCAGGCTTGAGCGCCACAAGCGAAACAGATAGAAAAACGGCTCCATCTTGGAGCCGTTTCGCATTCTTGAGCAGTACGTGGCTACACCGCCACCCGGCAACCGTCGACAAATGCCATCAGCTCGCCAGGCTGGAAGCTGGTCCAGACTTCGTTGGTGGTGAGCGGTGCGGTGACGACGATGGCTACGCGGTCTTGCGGCGTGGTGTGCTGGGCGAAGTCGATGCTCAGGTCTTCGTCCTGCAACTGCGCTTGTGCAAACGGGTGGGCGCGCTCGGTATAGCAAAGATGGGTATTGGCGTGCGCCCACAAGGCCTGGCCGTTGGAGAGCAGAAAGTTGAAAGTGCCGTGTGGCGCAATCTGTGCGGCCAGCTCGCGCAGCGTGTGGCTCAGCTCGGCCACGCTGGGTGTGTTGGCGTGTGATTTCCACAGCTCTTGCATGATCCAGCAAAACGCATGCTCGCTGTCGGTATCGCCTACCGGGCGAAAGTGGGCGTGCAGACGCGGGCGGAAATCTTTCAGGTCGCCATTGTGGGCAAAGACCCAGTTCTTGCCCCATAGCTCGCGCACAAATGGGTGGCAGTTTTGCAGCAGTACCTGGCCTTGGGTGGCTTTGCGGATGTGCGATATGACGTTGCGGCTTTTGATCGGGTAGCGGCGCACCAGATCCGCTACGGGCGAATCGCTGGCCGGGCGGTGGTCTACCAGGTGGCGCAGCCCGCCTTCTTCAAAAAACGCAATGCCCCAGCCGTCGCTGTGGTGGTCAGTATTGCCTGCGCGTTGGGCGAAGCCGGTAAAGCTGAAGGTGATGTCGGTGGGGGTGTTGCAGTTCATCCCCAGCAGTTGGCACATGGCAGTCAAACTCCTTGAATCGTGCCAGTGTAGAGCATTCTGCCGGGGCTACTGGGCAGCCTGCGCGGGCCGCAATTGGCGCGCCGCAATGCCGGCCAGCACGCAGACCAGGGCGAGAAACACAAAGGTGTCGCGGAAGGCGGCCACGCGCTCGGAAGAGGCAATTTCCAGCGCCGGCGATTGCGCGGCGTAATACACCACGCGCCATTCCAGAAAGATGCCGCACAGGCTGACGCCGGCCGCGCCGCCCAGCATGCGCAAAAAGCTGAAGGTGCTGGAGCCTTGCGAGATCAGGCTTTTGTCCAGCGGCCGCATGCTGCCCATGGTGAGCGATGGCAGGATAAAGCCCAGGCCGATGCGGCCGAGAATGGTATAGCCCACCAGCAGCCAGAGCGACGAGCCGGGCTGCAGCACGCCGGTCAGAATAAACGACAGCGCCAACAGGCTCAGGCCACCCATCACCAGCCAGTGGGCGGGCGTGCGGTCGGCCATGCGACCGGCATAGGCGATGACGCCGCCCAGAATCAAGCCCGCCGGCAGCATGGTGGTACCCACCACCGAGGCCGAATACGACAGCCCCAGTTGCATGAAAACCGGCAGCAAGTAGGTAGAGCCAAACAGCGCCACGCCATAAATGAAAGCCACGATGCAGCCCGCTGCATAGGGTTTGCAGCGGAACAGGCGCAGATCCATCAAGGGCTTGGCCCCCGTGTTCAACATGCGCCGCTCCCAGGCAATAAAAGCCGGCAGGCAGGCAATGGCCAAAGCCAGCAGCAGCGTGCTTTCTTGCCAGCCCGAACCGTGCAGCGCTACCAGGCCATTGAGCAGGCAGACCGTGCCTGTGGTCGCGATGGACAGGCCCAGCCAATCCAGGCTTTTGCCATGGCGATCGGCCGCTGCGCCGCCGGGTGCGTTTACGGGTACGTATTTCAGCCCCAGCCAGATGGAGACGATGCACAGCGGCACCACCATGAAGAACACCGAGCGCCAGCCCATCCAGTCCACCAGCAAGCCGCCCACGCTCGGGCCGATGGCGGGTGCCAGCACCACGCCCATGCCGAACAGCCCGTTGGCGCGCCCTTGTTCGTTGGAGGCGAAGGCGTGCAAGATGATGATGGCCGGGATCGGCTGGATCACGCCGGCGGCAAAGCCTTCCACCACGCGCGCTACCAGCACCAGGTTGTAGTCGGTGCTGAAGCCGCCGCCAATGCCGCCCAGCATCAGCACAACGACAGCGCCCAAGTAGGTGTTGCGGTAGCCGTAGCGCGACAGCAGCCAGGGCGTTGTCAGCATGGCTACGGTGGTGGCCACCATGAAGGACGAGGTCACCCACTGCGCGCGCGACTGGCCCAGCTGAAAGTGCTGGCTCATCGCCGGAATGGCCACGTTGAAGATGGTCGACGAGATGATCGAGGCCATCGTGCCGATCATCACCGTGAACAGCAGGTACCAGCGAAAGCGCTCCCCATACAGAGCACGGAGGTCTTGGGCGTTGTGGTGGCGGATTTGCATGGCTGCCTGGAGCGCGGAGTGCGGGTGGTGGATAGCGCCATTGTCTGCATACCCGCTATCAAAACTGATAGCGGATTGCGCTCTACAGACTTGCGCAAACGGCCAATAATTATCGCAACTAAGTGCGGGCGGCGGTAGCGCCTGTTGCGTTCGCGCCATCGCTGGCGGCGGGTGTGGCTTGGCCGCAGGCCGGGCAGATGCAGCGCTGGCGGCGCTCGGCTTCGGGAATGCGCGCCAAGGCGGCCGGGCTGATTGGCGCCGTCATGCACCAGCACTGCTCGGCCGGCAAACCTTGCGCCACGGCGCATTGGTTGTGCTGGCCGCACAGTGGGCACTGCTGCGCCCGGGCGCTGGTATTGCCGGTGCTCATGCGGCGGTGGCCGGGGCTACAGGAGCCGCAGGGCGCGGTGCGGGCTGTGCGTCTTCGGGGCGCGCCGTCAGGCTGCCGGCGAGCAGCTCGGGCAGGCGATCCGCGCCCATGCGGAAGCCGCAAGCCTGTGCGTGGCCGCCACCGCCCATGCTTTCGGCGAGCGGGATGCAGTTGAAATCCGAGCGCGAGCGCAGCCCGCATTTCACGCCTTTTTCATTGGCGCTCCACATCAGCGCAAAGCTGCCGCTTTTCTTGGCCAGAATATCGCCGACCTGGCTGTGGAACATGCCGGGCGCGTTCACCATCAGGCCCGCGATGCCGTTGAAGACCACGGGCTGCGCGCCTTCAGCGATGTCGTTGCACAGCTTCTGGTATTTCTCGTCCATGGCGCCGCCGCGGGCCATGAAGGCGTTCAGTTGCTCGGGCGTGAAAGAGGCAATCTCCGACCAGCGCTCAAAGCTGCGCGGCTCCATGTCCAGCGCGGCCAGAAAAGCGGCGCTTTCCGGGTATTGCCAGCGCCAGATGTCGCGGTCCTCAATGTGCAGCACCAGCGCGGGAATCGGGTCTTTGGGGTAGAAGAACTCCCAGGCCAGGCGGGCGCCGGATTTGTTCATGTCGAAGTGCACCACGCCGCAGTGGCAGCGGTAACCGGTCAGCTTTTCGGCCGCGCTCTTGTGGTGGTCGAGCAGTACCAGTTTGTGCGCCTGGGCTTCGATGGCGGCCAGCAGCTCGGGGCCGAAGGCGAAATCGAGGATGTAGACCGTGCGGCCTCTGAGGTCGCCCAGGTCTTCTACCGTCTGGATCTCACCGTGGTCCAGGCCGCGAAACTCTGCCTTGTCGCCAAAAAAGCGCCAGGCGGCCAGCGCGGCGCCATAACCATCGGGGCAGCTGCGGCCGTGGTAGAGGATGAGCGGCTTGGGGTCGTTGACATCGGCGCTGACGGGCAGCGAGAGATCGGGCAGTAATTTCATGCCCGCTATTGTCTGCCAAGCGCAGTACCCGAGCGGTGCTGCGCCATTGCGAGCACGGCCCCCTTGTGCCGCTCAGCGCGCCGGCTCGCGTGTCACCAGCCAGATACCCACGCACACCAGGGCCAGCGCCACCAGGTAATGCCAGGCCCACATGCTTTCGCCCAGAAACAAGGCAGACAGCACCGAGCCAAAAATCGGCACGCTGAAGTTGTAGATCGTCACCTGGCTCACGCGGTTGTACTTGAGCAGCAAACTCCACAGCGTAAAAGCCGCAGCCGACAGCAGCGCCAGATAGGCCAGCAGCAAGATGGCGTTGAACGAAGGCATGGGCAGCGAACCACCCATTGCCCAGCCCAGCAGCACCAGCATCACGCCGCCCAGGCCCAGTTGCCAGCCCGTCATGGCCATCGCGTCCATGTGTTGCGACAGCTTTTTGCCGTAGATGCTGGCGGCCGCCAAGATCAAGGCCGCGAGCACAATGGAGCCTTCGCCCAGCCAGCTGAAGCCCTCACCCAGCTCGCCACCACCGCCCAGCGTGACAGCCACCACACCCGCAAAGCCCAGGGCGCAGCCCAGCGCCTTGGCGCCGCTCAGCTTGTCGTTGGCAAAGACCCAGTGCGCAATCAGCACGCTGAAGAAGGTGGCGGTGGCGTTCATGATCGCGCCCTTCACGCCGGTGGTATAGGCCAGCCCCAGGTAGAAGAACACGTATTGCAGCGTGGTCTGCGCAAAGCCCAGGCCCAGTAGTTGCTGCGGGTATTGGCGCAGGCTGCTCAGCACCGGGCGGCCCATCCAGGCGCAGACGGCCAGCACCATCAGCCCGGCAATGACAAAGCGCCAACCGGCAAACAGCAGCTTGCCTGGCAAGTCGGCTTGCGCGATGGAAAACAGCGCGTAGCCGCCTTTGATGGCCGGGTACGAGCTGCCCCACAGCAGGCAGCACAGCAAGGCCATGGCCGCCACCACGGCGGGTTGGCTCCAGCGTGATGCGGCCGGCGGCGCGTGGGAGTTGGTCGCCGTACTCATGCCAAGGTGTACGCCGTCTTCACCGTGGTGTAGAACTCTTGCGCGTAGCGGCCTTGCTCGCGCGGGCCGTAGCTCGATCCCTTGCGGCCACCGAACGGCACGTGGTAATCCACACCGGCGGTGGGCAAGTTCACCATCACCATGCCCGCTTGCGCATGGCGCTTGAAGTGGGTGGCGTATTTCAGACTGGTCGTGGCAATGCCGGCCGACAGGCCAAACGCCGTGTCGTTGGCTACGGCCAAAGCTTCTTCGTAGTCGCGCACGCGGATCACGCTGGCCACCGGGCCAAACACTTCTTCGCGGTTGATGCGCATGGCCGGCGTGCTGTCAACCAACAGCGCGGGTTGCATGAAAAAGCCTTCTTTGCCGCTGCCGGTGTGGCAGGCAATGCGGCTGCCACCTGCGGTCAGCACCGCACCTTCGGCCTTGGCAATTTCGACGTAGCTCAGGTCTTGCTCCAGCTGCGCCTGGCTCACCACTGGGCCAATGTCGGTGCCAGCGGCGCGGGCATCGCCCACCTTGATTTTGGCCATGCGCGCTTGCAGTGCTTCTACAAAGGCGGGGTAGATTTTGTCGGTGACGATCAAACGGCTCGATGCCGTGCAGCGCTGGCCGGTGGAGTAAAAGCAGCTCTGCGCGGACAGCTCCACCGCTTGCGCCAGATCGGCATCGTCCAGCACCACCTGCGGGTTCTTGCCGCCCATCTCCAGCTGCACTTTCTTGCCGCTTTTGACACAAGCCTCGGCAATGCCGCGGCCCACGCTGACCGATCCAGTGAAGCTGATCGCCGCTACATCCGGGTGCTGTACCAGCGCATCGCCAATCACGCGGCCACGGCCCATCACCAGGTTGAACACACCAGCAGGGATGCCGCTGCGGTGGATGATGTCGGCCAACGCCCAGGCGCTGCCGGGCACCAGATCGGCGGGCTTGAGCACCACGCAATTGCCAAAGGCCAGTGCGGGCGCAATCTTCCAGGCAGGGATCGCAATCGGAAAATTCCACGGCGTGATCAGACCGACCACGCCAATTGGCTCGCGCGTGATCTCCACGCCAATGCCAGAGCGCACCGAGGGAATGCTCTCGCCCGCCAGGCGCAGGCATTCACCGGCAAAGAACTTGAAGATCTGGCCTGCACGTGCCACTTCACCAATGGCTTCAGGGCGGGTCTTGCCTTCTTCACGGGCAAGCAGGTCGCCCAGCTCTTCTTTGCGGGCTAGGATTTCGTTGCCGATCTTGTCGAGCGCATCGCTGCGCGCCTGGATGCCCGAGGTGCTCCACGCCGGGAAGGCGGCTTGTGCGGCAGCGACGGCGGCGTTCACATCGGCGGCATCACCTTGCGTGTACTCGCCAATCACATCGCTCAGATCGCTGGGGTTGGTGTTGGCGGTAACGGTTTTGCCGGCGACCCATTGGCCGTTGATAAGGTTGTTGTAGGTGGTCATGGTGGTGCTCTTGAATGGAAAATGCTGGGAGCGCCAGCAGCGATGAAATGACTCGTTTTCTTGGCGGCTCAGCGCACCATGCAAGGACGCTTGGGATCGAACTGCCAGCCAGGAATCAGGTACTGCATGGCCATGGCGTCATTGCGGGCGCCCAAGCCGTGCTCCAGGTACAGCGCGTTGGCGCGTTGCAGCGCGGCGCGGTCCACGGTTACGCCCAGGCCGGGCGTGGTCGGCACTTCGACAAAACCGTTCCTGATCTGCAGCGGGTTCTGCGTCAGGAACTGGCCGTCCTGCCAGATCCAGTGCGTGTCGATGGCCGTCACCTTGCCGGGCACGGCGGCGGCCACATGGGTGAACATGGCCAGCGAAATGTCGAAATGGTTGTTTGAGTGCGAGCCCCAGGTCAGCCCCCAGTCGCGGCAGGTCTGGCCCACGCGCACCGAGCCGGCCATGGTCCAGAAATGCGGGTCGGCCAGCGGAATATCGACCGATTGCAGCGCCAGCGCATGCACCATCTGGCGCCAGTCGGTCGCGACCATATTGGTGGCCGTGGGCAGGCCGGTGGCGCGGCGGAACTCGGCCATGACTTCGCGGCCAGAGAAGCCGTTCTCTGCGCCGCAGGGGTCTTCGGCATAAGCGAGCACACCGTGCATGTCGCGCATCAGGCGGATCGCGTCTTGCAGCAGCCAGCCGCCGTTCGGATCGAGCGTGACCCGCGCTTGCGGAAAGCGCTGGTGCAGTGCGGTGACGGCCTGTACCTCTTCCTCACCTGCCAGCACGCCGCCTTTGAGCTTGAAGTCGTTGAAGCCGTAGCGCGCATGCGCCGCCTCGGCCTGGCGCACGATGGCATCGGGCGTCATCGCGGTCTGGTGGCGCACTTGCGTCCAGGCATCGCTGCCGGTTGTGTCTTCGCCAGCACGGATGTAGGGCAGATCGGTTTTATCGGAGGGGCCCACAAAGAACAGATAGCCGAGCATCTCCACGCGCTCGCGCTGCTGGCCTTCGCCCAGCAAAGCCGCTACCGGTACGCCCAGGTGTTGGCCTAGCAAATCCAGCAGCGCGGCCTCGACAGCGGTCACTGCATGGATGGCGATGCGCAGATCAAAAGTCTGCAGCCCGCGGCCGCCGCTGTCGCGGCCTGCCAAGGCTTGCTGCACGCGCTGCAGCAGTTGCAGGTGCTGGCCAATGGGCTGGCCGATCAGCACCGCCTTGCTGTCTTCCAGCGCCTGGCGAATGCCTTCGCCGCCTGGTACTTCGCCCACGCCGGTGTGGCCGCTGCTGTCGTGCACCAGCACCACGTTGCGGGTGAAGTAGGGCGCATGTGCGCCGCTCAGGTTCATGAGCATGCCGTCGCGGCCGGCAACGGGGATGACTTCGATCTCGGTGATGGTGGGCGTGTGGGCCATACGGGGGTGTCTCTGGGTTTAGATTTTTTCGGTGGCAGCGGCAGCGGCTTGGGACCAAGGTACTTCCTGCCGCAGCGTGCCATTGGCGATAAAGCTGCGCAGGTTGGCCAGCACCAGGTCGGCCATGGCGCGGCGCGTCTCTTGCGTGCCGCTGGCGGTGTGCGGTGCCAGCACCACGTTGTCGAGCTGCAGCAGGCCGGGCAGCGGGTGCGGCTCGTCCTCGAACACGTCGAGGCCGGCTCCGGCAATCTGGCCTTGTTGCAGGGCTTGCAGCAGGGCGGCTTCATCGACCACGCTGCCGCGCGCCACGTTCACCAAAAAGCCGTTGGGGCCCAGGGCCTGCAATACCGAGGCGTTGACGAGGTGGCGCGTGTCGTCGCCACCAGCGGCGGTGATGACGAGAAAATCGCACCACTCGGCCAGCGCCTGCAGCGATGCCATGTACTGGTGCGGCGAGCCGGCCACCGGGCGGCGGTTGTGGTAGGCCACCTCCATGTCAAAACCGCTGGCGCGGCGCGCCACTTGCTGGCCGATGCGGCCCATGCCCAGAATGCCCAGGCGTTTGCCCGAAGCCTTGGTGTAGACGCCAAAACGCTGCGTGCCCCATTGGCCGGAGCGCACAAAACGGTCGGCCGCAGACAGGCGGCGCGCACTGTCCAGCAGCAGCGCAAAGGCCATATCGGCCACGCAATCGTCCAGCACGCCGGGCGTATAGCCCACGCGTGCGCCACGGGCCACGATGGATGCCTGGTCCAGCGAATCAAAGCCCACGCCAAAGCTGCTGATGCAGCGCAGGTTGGGCAGGGCGTTGATCACCTCAGCGCTGGCGCCCATGCTGGCAGAGGTGACCAGGTAGTCAAACTCTGCGCCGTGTTCGGCCAGAAAGCGGGCGCGGTCCGGCTGGGCGCTGAGCAGGGTGATGTCGAATTCGCGGTCCAGATCGGCGTCCAGCGCGGGCAAGGGCATCTTGCCCATTTGCAGAACACGGGGGCGGGGGCTTGCGGTCATGGTGGTGGTGTGCAGACAGGTGGCAAAAGCACAGCACCACAGCTTGCTTTTGCGTTGTGAACGCGCAATCTGTGGTGCTGCGTGGGGCGGTGGGCTTAGCCTTCGACCTTCTTGATCAGGGCGGCCAGTGCTTCCACTTCGTCCGGCTTCAAATCCGTCAGCGGTGCGCGCACCGGGCCTGCGTCGTGGCCCACGATCTTGGCGCCGGCCTTGATGATGCTGACGCCGTAGCCTTCCACGCGGTTGCGGATCTTCAGGTACGGCATGAAGAACTCGCGCAGCAAATGGTGCTGCGTAGCCATGTCGTCGGTGCGCACGGCTTCATAGAATTTCAGCGCGGTTTTGGGAATGAAGTTGAACACCGCCGACGAGTACACCGGCGTGCCCAGTGCCTTGTAGGCGGCGGCATAGACCTCGGCCGTGGGCAGGCCGCCCAGGTAGGAGAAGCGGTCGCCCATCTTCATGTAGATGGAGGACATGGTTTCGATATTGCCCACGCCGTCCTTGAAGCCGATCAGGTTAGGGCAGCGCTCGGCCAGAATGGCCAGCGATTCGGCGGTCAGCTTGGTGCGGTCGCGGTTGTAGACGATGACGCCAAATTTCACGCTCTTGCACACCTGCTCCACATGCGCAATCAGGCCTTCCTGGCCGGCTTCGGTCAGGTAGTGCGGCAACAGCAAAATGCCGTGGGCGCCCAGGCGCTCTGCTTCTTGGGCGTGGGCAATGGCGGTGCGCGTAGGGCCGCCGGCGCCGGCAATGATCGGCACCTTGCCGCGGCAGGTGTCCACCGCGGTCTTGATGATCTGGCTGTACTCATCGCCCGACAGCGAGAAATACTCGCCCGTGCCGCCAGCAGCAAACAAGGCGCTGGCGCCAAAGGGCGCGAGCCATTCCAGGCGGGCGGCATAGCCCTTGGGGTTGAAGTCGCCCTGGGCCGTAAAGTCCGTCACCGGGAAGGACAGCAGGCCGGAGCTCATCACTTTCTTGAGATCTTGGGGATTCATGGTGGTCATAGCAAGCTTTCAAAAAACAGAAGGGAAGCAAAGAAGCCAGTGCAGTGGTGATCAGTCCAGTTGCAGATTGGCGGATTGAACAACCGTGCGCCAGCGCTGGCGTTCGGCATTGAAAAAACGGTCGGTTTCGGCGGGCGTCATCGTCACCACCTCGGCGCCCTGGCCGGTGAGGCGGGCGCGTACATCGGGCGTGCGAATGGCTGTCAGCAACGCCTGGTTGATGCGCTGCACCACCGCATCGGGCGTTTTGGCGGGTACCACCACGCCTTGCCAGGTGCCCGAGGCAAAGCCCTTGGCACCTTGTTCGGCCAAGGTGGGTACATCGGCAATCAGCGGCATGCGGCTGTCTTTGGAGATGCCCAGCAGCTTGAGCTTGCCGCTTTGCACATGCGGGTAAGTGGCGAGCATGCCGTTCATCAGCACCTGGGTCTGGCCGGCCACCGTGTCTTGCACCGATTGCACGCCACCCTTGTAAGGCACGTAAACCCATTTGGCGCCGGTGACGCGGGCCAGCTCCACACCGGCCAAATGCGGCGCGCTGCCCGTGGCGGTTACGGCAAAGTTCAGATCCTGCTTTTTCGACAGATCCACCAGCTCTTTGAGGTTGTTGGCCTGCACCGATGGGTGAACCACGAGCATGTGCGGCGAATAGGCCAGCATGGCGGCGCCGCGCAAATCCTTGCTCGGGTCAAAAGCCAGCTTGGTGTAGACCGATGGAGAGATTGCCAGCGCGCCCAGGTCGCACAGCAGCCAGGTGTAGCCGTCGGGCTGGGCGCGGGCCACCAGCTCGGCACCCAGGTTGCCGTTGGCGCCGGGCTTGTTCTCGATCACGACCGGCTGCTTCAACTCTTGCGAGATCAGCTGACCGATGGAGCGCGCAATGATGTCCGAACTGCCGCCGGGCGGGTAAGGCACCACCAGCCGGATCGGCTTGCTGGGCCAGGCGTCGGCGGCCAAGGCCGGCAGGCTGGCAAGGGCGCTGACAGCGAGTGCTAACGCCGTATGCAAAAACTGGGCGCGGCTGGGCATGGTGGCAGGTCTCCTGGGTTTTGTTGTAAGTCATCATACAACCTAAATCCAGAATGTAAAGCAGCTGCCGCTGCAGGTTAATACCTAGTGGTTCGCCCGGGCTGCGCAGCTGGCCGGGCGGGCAGGGCTCAGGCTTGCGGTGCTGCGCTGCCGCCGGCCTGGCTGTGGCGTTGCGCCAGACGCAGGCGTTCGCGCGAGTTGGTGAGGTGGATGCGCATGGCGGCGCGGGCGGAATCGGCGTCCTGGCGCTCGATGGCGGCGTAGATCTCTTCGTGCTCGCGGTTGACGCGGCGCAGGTAATCCGGGTCGCGTGCCGGCTTGTCGATCGAGGCAATGCGGTTGCGCGGAATCAGCATATTGCCAAAGTGCTGCAGGATGTCCTGGAAATAGCGGTTGCCCGTGGCCTGCGCAATGCTCAGATGGAAAGCCAGGTCGTGGCTCACCGTCTCGTGGCCGGCCGAAAAATTGTGCTCAAACGCTTGCAAAGCCGCATGCATGGCTTGCAAATGCTGGGTTTCACGGCGCTGGGCGGCCAAGCCTGCGGCCTCGGTTTCCAGGCTGATGCGCAGCTCCAACACTGCCAACACGTCGATCGATTCGCTCAACTCGCTGTCACTCAGCACCAGGCCCGGGCTTTGGCGCGCCGGCAAAACAAAGGTGCCAATACCGTGGCGCGTTTCCACCAGTCCCGAGGCCTGCAGCTTGGACAGTGCCTCGCGCACCACCGTGCGGCTCACGTCATAACTGCGCACCAGCTCCGATTCGGTAGGCAGCTTGTCACCCTCGTTGAGCAAGCCCTGGCGGATCTTGGTTTCGAACTCCTCCGACAACAGATTGGCCAGGTTGCGGCTGCCTTTTCCCGCGCGCTGGCTGCGCAGCAGCGACGCCTGGGTATCAGTGACGGTGCGAGATGCGGGTAATTCCGAGGGGCTTTTGAGCATGTGTTTGATCATAATGCAGTCAAGTCATCAGACAACACATGACTAACACGCATTCCTTACCTCCACTTCCCCTCATCTGACCATGTTCAAGCTGCGCTCCCCATCCCTTGTTTCTGTCATTGCATTGTTGGCTGCCGTGCAGGCTAACGTTCAGGCGCAAGACATCAATACGCTGGAAAAAATCAAGCAAAGCGGTGCTATCACCATCGGCGCACGTGATATGTCAGTGCCGTTTAGCTACAAGGTGAACGGCAATGCGGAACCGATCGGCATGATCAACGAGATCTGCTTGAAGGTTGCTGACGCAGCCAAGAAGGCCGCAGGTCTGCAAAGCTTGGAGGTGAAGTACCTGATTACCACGCCTATCAGTCGTATGCCGCTGGTCCAGAACGGAACGGTAGATCTGGATTGCACTCCGGTGACGAACACGATTGCGCGCCAAGAGCAGGTGTCGTTTTCACCCAGCTATTTTTCTGCCAATGTGACTTTGGCGGTGCGCAAAGACTCGCAAGTCAAAAGCATTGCCGACTTGCAGAACAAGAATGTGGTGACTGTAACTGGCACGACATCGATTCAACTTCTGCGTGCCTATAAAAAATCACAAGGGGTTAAGTTCAACGAGGTCTATGGCAAAGACCCTTCTGAGGCTTTTGTGATGTTTGAGTCCGGGAAGGCTGACGCCTTTGTGCTGGATGACGTTCAGCTTGCCAGCTTCATCGCGACTTCATCGCAACGGGATCAGTACTTGATCTTGAATGAGCCCCTGCGCACGGAGCCCTATGGCGTGATGCTGCGTAAAGGCGATCCAACTTTCAAGAAGCTCGTGGACGACACTGTGTACGCAATGATCAAGTCGGGCGAAATGGAAAGTCTCTACCAAAAGTGGTTCATGTCGGTGATTCCACCTAAGGGAATCAACATCAACTTCCCGCTCAGTGAATCCACCAAAGAGCTGTATGCACACCCCAATGACAAGGGAATCTGAGTCAGATTTTTTGGGTGAAAGAGCACTATGTGGAAGCTAAGTCAAAAAGTAGAAAACCTGCCGTCGTCGCCAAGTATGGCCATTTCCTCTCAGGCCAAAAAAATGAAGGCCCAAGGGGTGGATGTTATCGACCTGAGCATTGGTGAGCCTGATTTCAATACGCCTGAGCACATCATCGATGCAGCCATGGCGGCAGCCAAAGCTGGTGCCACCAAGTACACCATGCCAGCGGGTATGGAGAGCTTGCGCCAAGCCATTGCGCAGAAGTTGAAGCAAGACAATCGCTTGGATTACACGGTCAGTGAGATCACAACCGGTGTTGGTGCCAAACAGCTGATTTTCAATGCCTTCATGGCGACCTTGGAGAGTGGCGATGAGGTGGTGATACCCACACCTTGCTGGGTCTCGTACGGTGACATCGTTGCTTTGCATGGCGGTACCCCTGTCTACGTACCATGTCCGCCTGAGCAGGGCTTCAAACTGACGCCAGAGGCGTTGCGCCAAAGTCTGACGGCGAAGACCAAGTGGTTGATCATCAATAGTCCAGGCAATCCAACAGGTGCCGTGTATTCACGTGCAGAGCTGGAGGCATTGGGGCAGGTGCTGGCTGCTTACCCCGACGTTCTTGTCATGTCTGACGAGATTTATGAGCACATCATTTTGTCGGATGCGACCTTTGTCTCGTTCGCAGAAGCCTGTCCAGAGCTCAGGGATCGGCTGCTCATTATCAATGGCGTCTCCAAGTCGTACGCGATGACGGGTTGGCGTCTGGGCTATGCGGCTGGGCCGGAGAAGCTGATTGGCGGCATGAACAAGTTGGAGTCGCAGAGCTGCACCAGTGCGACCTCGGTGGCTCAGGCCGCTGCGCAAGCTGCATTGCTGGGCGACCAAAGTTGCGTTCAAGAGGCTCGGCAGGTCTTTATACGGCGCTTGGAGATCATCCAAAAGGCATTGACCATCGTCCCAGAGTTGACGTTGTCGTCCCTGCCCGCTGGTGCTTTCTATCTGTTTTTGGGTTGCGAAAGCCTGATTGGTCGCGTTAGCCCAGAAGGCGGAGTGCTGAACAGCGATGCAGCGGTTGCAGCGTACCTGCTCAATGCGGCCAAGGTAGCCACCGTGCCGGGGGTGGCCTTTGGTATGTCGCCTTACATCCGTCTGTCGTTTGCAACCGATCCAGACTTAGTGGTAACGGCTTTGAAGAATTTCCGAGTGGCAATCGATGAACTGAAGACATCGTGAATAAAAGGGCGCTTTTAAGAAGCGCCTTTTTTTGCGGCGAATGTTCTTGGAAACACCCAGTTGGGGAGCAATGTATGAGTAGTGAAGCCCCGCATGTAAAGCGGCTGTTATTGACCGGCGCCGCCGGTGGCCTGGGAAAGGTGCTGCGTGAGCGCTTGCGCCCGTATGCGGATGTCTTGCGCTTGTCCGATGTGGCGGGCATGGCGCCGGCGCGTGATGCAAGCGAAGAGGTGGTGGTTTGCGACTTGGCCGACAAGCAGGCAGTCGATGCCTTGGTGGCGGGTTGCGATGCGATTGTGCACATGGGCGGCGTGTCGGTAGAGCGCCCGTTTGAAGAGGTGTTGGAGGCCAATATCAAAGGCATCTTCAACCTCTATGAAGCCGCACGCCGCCACGGCGTCAAGCGCGTGGTTTTCGCCAGCTCCAACCATGTGATCGGCTTTTACAAGCAGAACGAAAAAATCGACGCCAACGTGCGCCGCCGCCCCGATGGGTACTACGGCCTGTCCAAGTCGTTTGGCGAAGACATGGCGAGCTTTTACTTTGACCGCTACGGCATCGAGACGGTGAGCATGCGCATTGGCTCGTCTTTCCCCGAGCCCAAGGACCGCCGCATGATGAGCAGCTGGCTCAGCTACGACGATCTGGTACAGCTCATTGAGAAGGGCTTGTTCACGCCGAATGTGGGCCACACCGTGGTGTACGGCGCGTCCAACAACCGCGATGGCTGGTGGGACAACCATGCCGCTGCGCATTTGGGTTTTGTGCCCAAGGACAGCTCCGAGCCTTGGCGCGCCAAGGTGGAGGCGCAGCCTGCGCCGGCAGCCAACGATCCGATTGCCGTGTACCAGGGCGGCGCGTTCACCGCGCAAGGCCCATTTGGTGACGAAGGAAGCAAAGCATGAGCAGCGCCGAACTGGTTCTGGATGCACGCAATGCCACCGGCGAAAGCCCGGTGTGGCGCGTGGCCGAACAGGCGCTGTACTGGGCGGATATTCCTCGCGGCGTGCTCAACCGCTGGTTGGCGGATCAGCAACAGCTGACGCAGTGGCAGTTGCCGCAAATGCTGGCTTGCATGGCCGCATGGGATGGCGACGCGCAGCGTTGGGTGGCTGGGCTGGAAGATGGCATCTACCAAGTTACGGCGACCGAGGGCAGTGCTGATGCCGCAGTGCAGCCGCTGGCCAAGGTGGCGCATCCCTTGCCTGGCATGCGCTTCAACGATGGCCGTTGCGACCGCCAAGGCCGCTTTATCGCCGGCACCATGTTCATGGACATGGGCGCTGCCAAGGCGGTGGGCCAGGTGTTCCGCCTGGGCGCGCAAGAGCTGAGCAGCGGCCGCGCCACCGATCTGCAACTGGGCCCGCTGATCACACCCAACGGCCTGGCTTTCAGCCCGGACGGCCACACCATGTACCTTTCCGATTCGCACCCCAGCGTGCAAAAGATCTGGGCTTTTGATTACGACACCGCCAGCGGCACGCCGTCGAACCGCCGTGTTTTTGTCGACATGCAGCCACTGCCCGGCCGCCCCGATGGCGCGGCTGTCGACGCCGATGGGTGCTACTGGATTTGTGGCAACGACGCTGGCCTGGTGCACCGCTTTACGCCGGACGGAAAGCTGGACCGCTCGCTCGCTGTGCCCGTCAAAAAGCCGGCCATGTGCGCTTTTGGCGGGCCAGCTCTGGATGTGTTGTACGTCACGTCGATCCGCCCGGAAGGGGTGGACCTGTCCGACCAGCCTTTGGCTGGCGGCGTGTTCGCTTTGCACCCAGGCGTGAGCGGGCTGGCCGAGCCTGCATTTGCGGGCGCAGCCCCGCCTTGAAAACCGATTAGCGGCCAGCACGAGGGGCCGGTGTGTTGTGTAGATCCATTGAGAAAGAGGTAGACAAATGAAAGCTAACAAACTGTGGGTGGCTCTGGCCGCGAGTGTGGTGTCGCTGGCTGCCAGCGCTACGGAATTCCGCTCCTCCGATATCCACCCGGAGGACTACCCGACCGTGCAGGCGGTCAAGTTCATGGGCGAGCGCCTGAAGGCTTTGTCGGGCGGCAAGCACACGATCCGCGTCTACCCCAGCGGCGCGCTCGGCGGCGAGAAGGAAACCATCGAGCAGGCCAAGATTGGCGCGCTGGCCATGGTGCGCGTGAACGTGGGCGCGATGAACAATGTCTGCACCGAAACCGTGGTGCCGACCATGCCGTTTCTGTTCCGCTCGGTCGAGCACATGCACAAGGTGCTCGACGGCCCGGTGGGCGAAGAGATTTTGAAGGCTTGCGAGAAGCAAGGCTTTGTCGGCCTGGGCTTTTATGACAGCGGCGCGCGCTCCATGTTCACCGCCAAAAAGCCGGTCAAGAGCTTTGCCGACATGAAGGGCATGAAGGTGCGCGTGCAGCAGTCCGACCTGTGGGTGAGCATGCTCGAAGCCATGGGCGCCAACGCCACGCCCATGCCCATGGGCGAGGTCTACACCGGCCTGAAAACCGGCCTGATCGACGCCGCCGAAAACAACTACCCCACCTACGAAAGCTCGCGTTCGTTCGAGGTAGCCAAGTACTTCACCAAGACCGAGCACTCGATGGCGCCCGAGATTCTGCTGTTCAGCAAGCGCACCTTCGACAAGCTCACGCCCGAAGAGCAAGGCTGGATTCGCCAGGCCGCCAAGGAATCGGTGCCTTACATGCGCAAACAGTGGGCCGAGCGCGAAGCCAAGTCGCTGGAGATCGTGAAGGCCGGTGGCGCCGAGATCATCGAGATCGACAAGGCGCCTTTCCAGGCCGCAATGAAGCCGGTGTACGACAAGTTCATCACCGACGCCAAGCTCAAGGACCTGGTCAAGCGCACCCAGGAAACCAAGTAAGCCTTGCCCGTGCTCTGAGCCCGGTGCTGCCCGCGCAGCGCCGGGCCCTGTCAAAACACCACGCTGCTGGCCCTGGCGCAAGCCGCACCAGCAGCTGATTTGACGCTGAAACTATGTATACCAAAATTTGTAGCGCCCTGTCTCGCATCTGCATGTGGCTCGGCGTGTCGGGACTGGTGTTGTTGATCGCTGCCGTCACCTGGCAGGTGTTTGGCCGTTATGTGCTCAACAACACGCCTACTTGGGCCGAAAGCCTGTCGCTGTTGCTGGTGCTGTACGTGACCATGTTTGGCGTGGCCGTGGGCGTGCGCAACTCCGGCCACATTGGGCTGGAATCTTTTCTGGTGCTGGCGCCTGACTGGCTGCGCACCAAGATGGAATACCTGATCCATGCGCTGGTGCTGTTGTTTGGCGCAGCCATGGCGTACAGCTGTGCATCGCTGGCCGCGTCGGTGTGGGAATACCGCTTGCCCACGCTGGGCGTGTCCGAAGGCTGGAAATACGTTCCCGCCATCATCGCCGGCAGCCTGATCGTGCTGTTTTCCATTGAACACATCATTGCACTCGCGCAAGGCCGCGAAGTGGAAGCCAACTGAGCCGCCGAGGTTTTGCGATGACGACTCCCTTGTTGATTCTGAGCATCACGTTTGCTCTGTTGCTGCTGCTGGGCGTGCCCGTGGCTTTCTCGATCGGCCTGTCCGCACTGGCCACCTTGGCCTACGAAGGGCTGCCGCTGGAAGTGGGCTTTCAGCAGATGACCGCTGGCATGAGCGTGTTCTCTTTCCTGGCGATTCCCTTCTTCATCTTTGCCGGTGAGCTCATGCTCTACGGCGGCATAGCGGACCGAATAGTGAACTTTGCCCGCGCGCTGATCGGCCATGTGCGCGGCGGTCTGGGCATGTCCAACGTGGTGGCTTGCACGCTGTTTGGCGGTGTTTCCGGCTCGCCGGTGGCCGATGTCTCGGCCATGGGCGCGGTGATGATCCCGATGATGAAAAAAGAGGGCTACCACGCCGACTACGCGGTGAACGTGACCACGCACGCGGCTCTGGTGGGCGCGCTGATGCCGACCAGCCACAACATCATCATTTATGCGCTGGCTGCCAGCGGCAAAGTGTCGATTGCAGCCTTGATTTTGGCAGCCATCATTCCTGCGCTGATTCTGACTTTGTCCAATTTGGGCGCGGCGTATTGGGTGGCGCGCAAGCGCGGTTATCCCGCAGGCACCTTCCCTGGCTGGAGCATTGTGGCGCGCAGTTTTGCGGCGGCTTTGCCTGGCTTGCTGGTGGTGGTGCTGATCTTGGGCGGCATTCTCTCGGGCGTGTTCACCGCTACCGAATCGGCCGTGGTGGCCGTGTTGTATGCGCTGGCGCTGACGGTGTTTGTCTACCGCACGCTCAAGTGGGAGCACTTTGTCAAAGCCGCCTCCAAGGCGGTGCGCAACACCGGCATCATCTTGCTGCTGATCGGCATTTCCAGCACTTTCGGCTATCTGATCAGTCTGTACGGCGTGGCCGAGCTGACCGGCAAGCTGTTGTCTGAGATCACCACCACGCCGTGGATGATCTTTCTGCTGATCAACATCATTCTGTTCGTGCTCGGCACCTTCCTGGACATGGCCGCCACCATCTTGCTGTGCACGCCGATCTTCTTGCCGATTGCGCAGCACTACGGCATGAGCTCGGTGCAGTTCGGCATTGTGCTGCTGATCAACTGCGCGCTGGGGCTGAACACGCCGCCGGTGGGCACCACGCAGTTTGTCGGCTGTGCGATTGGTGGCGTCTCGGTGGGCACGGTGATGCGCACGATCTGGCCTTTCTACGGCGCGCTGATTTTTGCGCTGGCGCTGGTGACCTTTGTGCCCGGCTTCACCACCTGGCTGCCCGGCCTGTTCATGAGCATCAAGTAAGGAAAGATTGGCGATGACGCGCAACCCGCTCTACATCCGCATGCACCCGGCCGACAACGTGGCCATTGTGGCCAACGACGGCGGCCTGCCCGCTGGCGCGGTGTTTGCCGACGGACTGACCTTGGTCGACAAAGTGCCGCAAGGCCACAAGGTAGCGCTGGTCGATCTGGCCGAAGGCGATGCCGTGCTGCGCTACAACGTGGTCATCGGCTACGCCAACAAGGCCTTGCCGTGCGGCAGCTGGGTGAACGAGCAAGTGCTGCGCATGCCCGGCGCGCCTGAGCTGGAAGGCCTGCCCATGGCCACGGTGAAAGCGCCTGCGCTGCCGCCGCTGGAAGGCTATACCTTCGAAGGCTACGTCAACGCCGACGGCTCGGTGGGCACGCGCAATATTCTGGCGATTACGACCACGGTGCAGTGCGTGTCGGGCGTGGTCGATGTAGCGGTGGCTCGTATCAAACGCGAGCTGCTGCCGCTGTACCCGCATGTGGACGATGTTGTCGGCCTGGAGCACACCTACGGCTGCGGTGTGGCGATTGACGCGCCCGATGCGGTGATCCCGATCCGCACCTTGCGCAACATCAGCCACAACCCCAACTTTGGCGGCGAGGTGATGGTGGTGAGTCTGGGCTGCGAAAAGCTGCAACCTGAGCGCTTGCTGCCGCTCGAAGCACCGCTGCTGCCCTTGAAGCGCGAGCCAGGCAGTGCGCCGGTGTCGGTGGTAGACCCGGATCTGGACGTCGTCTGCCTGCAGGCCGAGCAGCATGTCGGCTTCATGAGCATGATCGATTCCATCGTGCGCCAGGCCGATGTGCATTTGCAAAAGCTCAACCAGCGCCGCCGCCAGACCGTGCCGGCCAGTGCTTTGGTGGTGGGCGTGCAGTGCGGCGGCAGCGATGCATTCAGCGGTGTTACCGCCAACCCGGCCGTGGGTTTTGCCACCGATTTGCTGGTGCGTGCGGGCGCCAGCGTGATGTTCTCCGAAGTGACCGAGGTGCGCGATGGTATTGACCAGCTGACCGCGCGCGCCAGCAGCCCCGAAGTGGCGCAAGCCATGATCGACCAGATGGCCTGGTACGACGCCTACCTGGCGCGTGGCCGCGCTGACCGCAGCGCCAACACCACGCCGGGCAACAAAAAAGGCGGGCTGTCGAACATCGTGGAAAAGGCCATGGGCTCGATCATCAAATCCGGCACGGCGCCCATCAGCGGCGTGCTGGCGCCGGGCGAAAAGCTGCAGCAAAAAGGATTGATCTATGCGGCCACGCCGGCGTCTGACTTCATCTGCGGCACCTTGCAATTGGCCGCTGGCATGAACCTGCACATCTTCACCACCGGCCGCGGCACGCCTTACGGCCTGGCCGAATGCCCCGTCATCAAAGTCGCCACGCGCAGCGATCTGGCACGCCGCTGGCACGACCTGATGGACGTGAACGCGGGCCGCATTGCCGATGGCGAAGCCAGCATTGAGGACACGGGCTGGGAGCTGTTCCGGCTGATGCTGGATGTGGCCAGCGGCAAGAAAAAAACCTGGGCTGAGCAGTGGAAGCTGCACAACGCGCTGGTGCTCTTCAACCCCGCGCCGGTGACTTGATGCACCCCCCTGAGGCGCTTTGCGCCTTCCCCCCGCTCTCGCCTTGCGCGGCAAGGCGGGCAGGGGGACGCAGCCGCCGCTGCGGGGCGGCCCTTGCTGGGCTGCCCTCACCTGTGCCCTGATGACCAACTGATGGAGACGAGCATGCAAAGACGACACCTTTTGAAAGCCGCTGCCGCGCCGCTGGCACTGGCATGCCTGCCAGCCGCCGTGCGCGCGCAAAACAACTGGCCCAAGGGCAAAGCCATCACTTACATGGTGCCGTTTGCGACTGGCGGCACGACAGATACGCTGGGCCGCTTGATTGCGCAGCAGCTCGGCCCGGCGCTGGGCACGACCGTGGTGGTAGAGAACAAAGGTGGTGCTGGCGGCAGCGTGGGCTCTGAGCTGGCAGCACGTGCGCAGCCCGATGGCTTCACCATTCTGGGCGGCACCATCAGCTCGCACGCCATCAACATCAGCCTCTATCCCAAGCTCGGTTACGACCCGGTCAAATCTTTCACGCCCATCAGCTTGATCGGCACCAACCCGTTGGTGCTGGTGGTGGCGGCCAACAGCCCGTATAAGAGCTTGCAGGATGTGCTGGATGCGTCGAAGAAAAAGCAGGGCGGCTTGTCGTCGGCATCGGCGGGCACCGGCACTTCGCAACATCTGGCGCTGGAAATGCTGGCCTGGAAATCGGGCGTCAAGTTCACCCATGTGCCTTACAAGGGCAGCGGCCCGGCGATCCAGGACGTGATGGGCGGCCAGGTGGACATGATGTTCGACACCACCGTGGTAGCGGCACCGCATATCCAAAGCGGCAAGCTGCGCGCGTTGGCGGTAACGTCCAAGCAGCGGCTCGATTCGCTCAAGGATGTGCCGACCGTGGCCGAATCCGGCGTGCAAGGTTTGACCGATTTCGAGGTGACATCGTGGCAGGCGATCTTCGCGCCCACAGGTACACCCGACGCCATCGTGCAGCGCCTGCACCAAGAGGTGGCCAAGATCTTGGCCACGCCCGACATGCAGCAACGCATGAAGAGCATGGGTATGGAGCCATCGACCATGAGCACCGCGCAGGTGGCTGATTTTCAGAAGGCCGAAGTGGCCAAGTGGGCGGTGGTGATCAAAGAGGCGAACGTGAAGGTGGACGGCTGAGCGCGTCTATTTTTTCCACTGCTTTTTGAGCGCGGCGCAGTGGTCTTTGGCCGGTACGGCGGGCGTGTTGTGCACCCAGTCGCGGTCGGCCTCTGACGCTTGCGCCGCATCGCCAGCCTGGCCTATGGCAACGACGGAGCGCGTGCCCGCTGGCAACCAGCTCGGAATGCCGATGCTGCGCAACACATGGCCGCGCCCGGCAATCAGCAACACGGTTTTGCCGGGCCGCATTTGCTGTTGCGCAGTGCGCGCTAGGCTGGCGTCTTTGGCCAGCTGGATACGCGCCATCGGCACAATCTGTGATTCGGGCAACAGGCCGCAATGGCCTTCGCGGATAGCGTCTAGCTGGCGCTGCCAACCAGCCGCTGGCAAGTGGCTGTCCCATGGGGTTTGCTGCATCACTTCGCGCATTTGCGCACGCGGCAGGTTGCCGCCCAGCACCGGCACGCCCGCGCGCACAGCCGCCATCACCACCGGGCCGTAGGCCTGCCAGGGCCAGCCTTTGTCGTTCCAGGCCAGGGTTTGCTGCACGGCGCTTTCGTCCACCGATTTATCCACAGCTTGCGTGCTGCGCCCGGCATCGGCCATCTCCAACACCACGGCAGCGAGCTGGCCACTGGCCGCCCATTGCTCTACGGTTTGGCGTTGCCATTGCTGGTGTTCTGGTGCGTCGTGCTGTTCGCCGAGCAGCAGCACATCGGGCGGGCGTGACTGCAAGCGTGCGTGCAGTGCATCGACACTGGATGCGTTGCTGGCGCTGTTCGGAGTGGTGCTGGCACAGCCGGCCAGGCCAGCAGCCAAGACAGCGCAGCAGCTGCTGTATTTGAGAATTACTTTTATTTGCGACATGGGCGCATGCTAGCGGGAGTGGCTGGGTTTGTCGACCAAAGCCCGGGTTGCAGGCTATAAAAAAACGGCACCTGACGGGTGCCGTTTTGGGGAGAAGCTGCTGCCAAAGCCTGCAAGGGCGATGGCAGCCTGCTGGGGGCTTTATTGGCCGGCCTTGACCTTCAGGCGCCAGGCGTGCAGCAGCGGCTCGGTGTAGCCCGAAGGTTGTTCCTTGCCCTTGAACACCAGGTCGAGTGCGGCCTGGAAGGCGGCGCCGCCGGGGTTGGCTACCAGGCTTTGGTAAGCGGCGTCGCCAGCGTTTTGCTCATCGACCACCTTGGCCATGCGGGCAAAGCTGTCGCGCACCATGGCCTCGCTTACTACGCCGTGTTGCAGCCAGTTGGCGATATGCTGGCTGGAGATGCGCAGCGTGGCGCGGTCTTCCATCAGGCCGACGTTGTGGATGTCGGGCACCTTGGAGCAGCCCACGCCCTGGTCGATCCAGCGCACCACGTAGCCCAGAATGCCTTGCACGTTGTTGTCCACTTCCTGCTGCTTTTCGGCATCCGACCAGTTGGGGCTGCTGGAGACGGGCACTTGCAAGATGGCATTGAGCAGGTTGTCGCGCTCGGCGTCGGCACTGGTTTTTTCCAGCTCTTTTTGCACCTCGGCCACGTTCACCTGGTGGTAGTGCAGCGCGTGCAGCGTGGCGCCGGTAGGCGAGGGCACCCAGGCGGTGTTGGCACCGGCCTTGGGCTGGGCAATCTTTTGCTCCAGCATGGCCTTCATCAGATCGGGCATGGCCCACATGCCCTTGCCGATCTGGGCGCGGCCGCGCAGGCCCACGGTCAGACCGACCAGCACGTTGCTCTTTTCATAGGCGGGCAGCCAGGCCGAGGCTTTCATGTCGGCCTTGCGCACCATCGGGCCGGCGTACATGGCGGTGTGCATTTCGTCGCCGGTGCGGTCGAGGAAACCGGTGTTGATGAAGGCCACGCGCGCAGGCGCAGCGGCGATCGATGCCTTCAGGTTGACCGTGGTGCGGCGCTCTTCGTCCATGATGCCGAGCTTGACGGTGTTCTCGGGCAGGCCCAGCACTTTCTCGACGCGGCCAAACAGCTCGTTGGCAAAGGCGGCTTCGGCCGGGCCGTGCATCTTGGGCTTGACGATGTAGACGCTGCCGGTGCGCGAGTTGCGGATGCCGTTGGCGCCATTGCCTTTCAGATCGTGGATGGCGATGGTCGTGGTGATCATCGCGTCCAGAATGCCTTCGGGGATTTCCTTTTTGTCGGCGCCCCAGAGGATGGCGGGGTTGGTCATCAAATGGCCGACGTTACGCACAAACATCAGCGAGCGGCCGTGCAGCTTGAGCGGCTTGCCGTCGGCGCCGGTGTATTCGCGGTCTGCGTTGAGGCCGCGGGTCATGGTTTTGCCGCCCTTGTCGAAGGATTCGGTCAGCGTGCCCTTCAAGATGCCCAGCCAGTTGTGGTAGCCCAGCACCTTGTCTTCGGCGTCCACGGCGGCCACCGAGTCTTCCAGATCCAGAATGGTCGACAGCGCGGCTTCCACCACCACATCGGCCACGCCAGCAGCGTCAGAGCCGCCGATGGGCGTGCTCTTGTTGATGATGATGTCGATGTGGATGCCGTTGTTCTTGAGCAGCACCGATTGGGGCGCGGCCGCATCGCCTTGGTAGCCGACGAACTTGTCGGCATCCTTCAGGCCCGTCTTGCTGCCGTCTTTCAGGCTCACCACCAGCTTGCCGCCTTCGACCGCATAGCCGGTGGAATCTTTGTGCGAACCGGTTGCCAATGGCGCGGCCTGGTCGAGGAAGTTGCGGGCAAATTCGATCACCTTGGCGCCGCGCACCGGGTTGTAGCCCTTGCCCTTTTCGGCGCCGCCTTCGTCACCAATCACATCGGTGCCGTACAGCGCGTCGTACAGGCTGCCCCAACGGGCGTTGGCGGCGTTCAAGGCGTAGCGGGCGTTCAAAATGGGCACCACCAGCTGCGGGCCGGCCTGGATGGCCAGCTCGGCATCGACGTTTTCGGTGGTGGCCTTGGCGTCTGCGGGCTGCTCGACCAGGTAGCCGATCGTGGTCAGGAACTTGCGGTAGCCCTGCATGTCGGTGATCGGGCCGGGGTTGGCCTTGTGCCAGGTGTCCAGCTCGGTCTGCAGGCGGTCGCGCTCGGCCAGCAGGGCGGCGTTCTTGGGCGCCAGGTCGGCCACGATGGCGTCAAAGCCTTTCCAGAACGTGGCCTGGTCTACACCGGTGCCGGGCAGCACTTGCGTGTTCACAAAGTTGTACAGCTCGTTGGCCACTTGCAGGCCGTGGATGGTGGTGCGATCAGTCATGGCAGCTACCTCAGTCAAGTTCTAGAAAGCAATTGGCACCTTGCGGCACCCTGACAGAACACTGTATTGCATACCTGGGTGATGATCAATCTCCAAAAAATGGTTTGATATGTGACTTTTAAGTATGTAATCGCCGTTTGAATTGTCAGGCAGGCCTGCTGCTTATCATTTGCATTTATCAGAAATGATGATTTTCTGATGAAAGAGGGCGCGCTATCCACCAGCTTTTTAACCATTGGTAAATCGAGGGCTTTGATCGGATAGTTGTTGGTTTTTTATAAAAGACAGTTTTTGCTCGGTATTTATTGGCCTTGTTGCTATCAGTTTGATATGAGGTGTTGTCCTTTAATGCATAAACTGCTCTGTTGCAATGCAAAACAGTGTTAACTTTGATCCAAATCAGAAATGATCACATAGAATCACTTTCACCGAACACCATCATTTTTCGCTGCCCAGCAGCAAACCCCCGGAGCAAACCATGGCAAATCTGAACGACAGCTTGAACGACCTGATGTCCCTCGACGGTGCAATGTGCGCTGCCGTGGTCGATTACAACAGCGGCATGATGCTGGCCAGCGCCGGCTCGGGCGTGGACCTGGAGCTGGCCGCCGCCGGCAACACCGAAGTGGTGCGCGCCAAGATGAAGACCATGAAGGCCCTGGGCATCAACGAGAACATCGACGACATCCTGATCACGCTGGGCAAGCAATACCACATCATTCGCCCCTCGGCCAAGCTGGCTGGCATTTTTGTGTACTACGTGCTGGACAACAAGCGCGCCAACCTGGCACTGGCTCGCCGCAAGGCCGCCGATGTGGAAGGCGCTATGACCATGTAAGCTGGTTCGCAGCCGACCCTTTCGTCGGTTGCACGCGCTTTTTGGCAATGAAAACGGGCTTTGGCCCGTTTTTTTTTGTGCCTGGCGCAACGCTGTTCATGCGCGGTCAGCGCGGTGGCGTCGCGAATTACATACGAGTTGTTACAGCAGCAGGGCCGGCCAGCCCACCCAGAAAACCGGTGGAACGGCTTTGCCGGGTTTGTTGCTGCGCTATCAAATTGCGCTGCTTTTCCTGATCAGGGCTGCAAGTGCCTGATTGCAAAACATTTTCAATGATTGCCTAACTCAGAAATGACTCACTAGAATCCGCCTATACCTGATGAAGGTATGAAAAACTGATTTATATCAAATGGACTGGAGATAAGCATGGCAAATCTGAACGACAGCTTGAACGAACTGATGACGATGGACGGTGCCATGTGTGCAGCCGTGGTGGATTACAACAGCGGCATGATGCTGGGCAGCATCGGTACCGGTGTGGATCTGGAACTGGCCGCCGCCGGCAACACCGAAGTGGTGCGCGCCAAGATGAAGACCATGAAGGCCCTGGGCCTGAACGACACCATCGACGACATTCTGATCACGCTGGGCAAGCAGTACCACATCATTCGCCCATCGCAGCGCCTGTCGGGCATCTTCGTGTACTACGTGCTGGACAACGCACGCTCCAACCTGGCGCTGGCACGCCGCAAGGTAGCCGACGTTGAAGGCAAGATGACGATGTAATGAGCGCCGTTATCGAAAAAAGCGAGCCGCTGGCTCGCTTTTTTGTTTTGGCGCAGTTGCGGCTGTCGGCGCTGCTGCCCTGCGCCGGTATCAGGCCGCCACCAGCGGCGCGCGGAACTGGTAGCCCACTTTTTGCTGCGATTGCAGCGGCACGGCCAGCGGCGTGACTTTTTCGATACGGCGGCGCAGGCGGTAGATGGTGGCGTGCAGGCTGTTATCGGAATCGGTGGCGCTGCTGTAGCCGAGCAGTTCGCGGATGTGGTCGCGGCTGACCACTTCGCCTTGGGCTTTCAGAAAGCACTGCATCACCAGCAAGTCGGTGGGGCTGAGTTCGACCAGTTGGCCGTCTGGCGCGGTCAGCACGCTGCGGCGGCTGTCGAGCTTCCAGGCGGTGGCGGTTTTGGCCGTGGTCATGATGCGGCGGTGCACGGCGCGGATGGCCAGCTCCACCTGCTCGAAAGTGACCGGCTTGGTCAGGTACATGTCGGCGCCGGCGTTGATGACTTCGGCAAACACCTCAGGCCCCAGGCGGCCCGAGACGATGAGCACGCCGGCCTGCGTGCGCTTGCGCAGAATGCGGATCAGCTCGGCGCCGTCCACGCCGGGCAGCATCAGGTCGAGCACATAGAAATCAAAACGATAGGGCTCCAGATCGGCCAGCAGATCGCTGCTGTCGCCATAGGCTTGCACATCCACGCCTTGGTTGCGCAGGTGCTGGGCCAGAAATTCGCTGTATTCGGTGTCGTCGTCGACCAGGGCAAGCGTGGCAGGGAGCATGGTGAGTTCTTGTAGGAGGTTTCAGTCGTCCAGGCCTTGGGGCAGTTCCATGCGCATGATGGTGCCATGGGGCTCGCGCGGCAAGGCTTGTACCGTACCCTGGTGCAATTGCACCACAGAGCGCACGATGAACAGGCCCAGGCCGGCGCCGGCGCGGTGGCGGTGTTCGGCGCCGCGCGAGCCTTTGTCGAACAGGCGCGGGCGCAGCTCTTCGGAGATGCCCGGCCCTTCGTCGATGACTTCGATGATCAGCGCCAGCGGGTCGTCCGATTCGGCAATGCGCAGCAGCACCTGCGTATCAGCCGGCGCGTAGTTCAAGGCGTTGTTCAGCAGGTTGCGAATGCTCAGCCGCATCAGCGCCGGGTGCAGTTGCACGGTGCGGACATCGGCGTCCCACACCACCTGGATGCGCGGGCGGTTGTCGGCCGCAATGTCGTGCAGCACAAGGTTGATGAGTGTGGGCAGATCGGTGTCGGACGAAGCGCCCGCCTTGCCGCCCACGGCCAAGATGGTGCCTGCGGCCAGCGTGTTGTCCAGCGTGCCAATCACTTGCTGCAGCACATGTTCGGCTCGCAACAGCGCTTTGCTGGCAGGGGTGGCCTGCTCCAGGTGCAAATCGGCAATGGCTTTCATCGTGGCCTGCATGGCGGCCGAGGCGTTGTTCAGTGGCTGGCGGATTTCGTGCGACAGCAGCTGCAGCATCTCGCTGTGCTCGGCCAGCATGGCGGTGCGCCAGTCGAGCAAGGTGCGCAGCTTAAGCAGCTCGGCTTTTTCTTCGGTGCGCTCCTGCTCGGTGGACGAGAGCGAGGCCAGGTGCTCGCGCTGCGCAGCCACTTCGGCGCGGGCCGCGTATTCAGCGCTGCAGTCCTGCATCAGCATCAGCACGCCGTCGGCCGCCTTGGGGTTGGCCTGGCCTTGCCAGATGTAGGGCGAGAGGCTGATGCGGCGCCAAGAGGTAACGCCATGCGCATCGGTCTTGCTGTGGTCGAACTGCTGGCGCTGGCCCAGCGCGGCCGCTTGCAGCGCGTCGCGGTGGGTTTCGAGAAAAGCCGCTGGCAGCGCCTCGGTCAGCAATTGGCCGGCAACGCCGCTACTCGGTATGCCAAACCATTCGCACCATTGCGGCGTTGCCAGGCGCAGATGCTGGTCGTGCCCCCAATAGGCCATGGCCACAGGGCTGTTGCCAAACAGGCGCAGCAGCTGGGCGGGAGCAAACCACAAGGCGTCGGCGTTCGAGTTGGGGGCGGCGGTCATGGCGTCCAAAAGCGGGGCGGGCGCAACAAAGCGCCCACCAAGGCACACAAAGTCGCAGGGCAGCGCACTGCGGCATGGAGCCCCGATGATAATAGGCTCTCCCGGCGGCGCTGCCATGGTTGGCACGGTCCGGGCCCATTTGGCTATGGATCGTCTCAAGCAACTCGAATCATTTGTCGCCATTGCAACGCGGGGCAGCCTCACCGCTGCCGCCAAGGCCGAAGGGGTGGCGCCGGCCATCATGGGCCGTCGCCTCGATGCGCTGGAAGAACGCCTGGGCGTCAAGCTGCTGGTGCGCACCACGCGCAAGCTCTCGCTCACGCACGAAGGCATTGCCTTTTTGGAAGACTGCCAGCGCCTGCTGACCGATCTGGCCAATGTGGAGGCCAGCGTCAGCGCTGGCGGCATCAAGGCCACCGGGCATTTGCGCATTACCGCGCCGGCCGGTTTTGGCCGCCGCCATGTGGCGCCACTGCTGCCGCTGTACCGCGCACTTCACCCCGAGGTAACGATTTCGCTGAACCTGAGCGACCGCCTGGTCGACCTGGCGGGCGAGGGTTACGACTGCGCCATCCGTGTAGGCGATTTGCCCGATTCCTCTTTGGTCAGCGTGCGCGTGGCGGACAATCGCCGCCTGTGCGTGGCCACGCCCGAATATCTGCGCCGCCGTGGCACACCGCGCCACCCGAGCGAGCTGACGCAGCACGACTGCCTGACTTTGTCTAGCGAAGCCTCGCAAACCCGGGGCTGGGCTTTTCGCATGCCCACCGAGGCTGGCGCCACCGAGGTGGTGCACTTCAAGCCGGGCGGGCCGCTCGATTGCTCAGACGGGCAGGTCTTGCACGATTGGTGTCTGCAAGGTTGGGGCATTGCCTGGCGCAGCACCTGGGAGGTGGAGGCGGAGATTGCCGCCGGCCGCCTGGTTGAGGTGCTGGAAGAGTTTGCTGCGCCGCCCAACGGCATTTATGTGGTGTTCCAGCAGCGCAAGCATTTGCCGCTGCGCGTGCGGCTGTGGATCGACTTTGTCAAGCAGCACTACGAGCAAGCGGATTTTTGGAAAAACGGAGTGACCCGATGACTTTGGAAGCCGTATTGGCCTGTTTGCACCTGCTGGCCTTGTTGACCATGGTGGTGTTTTTGTCGAGCGAGGCTGCGCTGTGCCGCACCGAATGGATGAACGCGGCCGTGGTGCAGCGCCTGGCGCGGCTCGACATGATCTACGGCATTGCCGCCTTGGCCGTGCTCGCCACCGGCCTGGCGCGCCTGTTTCTGGGCCCCAAGGGCCTGGGCTGGTATGTGAGCCAGCCGCTGTTTCACCTGAAGATGACGCTGTTTGTGGTGGGCGTGCTGCTGTCTTTCAAGCCGACAGCCGTGTTCCGGCGCTGGTTACGCCAATTGCGCGACAATGGCGCTTTGCCGGCGGCTGAGCAGGTGCAAGCCACCCGCAAGTGGGTCATGTGGCAAGCCCATCTGATCCCTGTGATCGCCGCCGTGGCCGTGTTTTATGCCCGGGGCTGGTAGCCGTTGCCGCACCAGTCTCCCAAGAATTTCTAACTATGTTGCAAGTCAAAAAGGATTTGCTCGCAGCCCTGGCTGGCGAGCTGGACAAATTGTCGCCCGGCGCCGCTGAGCGCGCTGCGTTCGAAACGCCCAAGGTGGCCGCCCACGGCGATTACGCCGTGACCGCCGCCATGCAGCTGGCCAAGCCGCTCAAGGCCAACCCGCGCGCACTGGGCGAGCAGCTCAAGGCCGCGCTGGAGGCGACCGCGCCTTTCCAGCAATGGGTGGATGCGATCGAGATTGCCGGCCCCGGCTTTTTGAATATCCGCCTCAAGCCTGCTGCCAAGCAGCAGATCGTGCGCGAAGTGCTGGCCCAGGGCGAGAAGTTCGGCTTCCAGGCTGACCGTGGCGAGAACATTCTGGTGGAATTTGTCTCGGCCAACCCCACCGGCCCGCTGCACGTCGGCCACGGCCGCCAGGCGGCCATTGGCGATGCGATCAGCAACCTGTATTCCACCCAGGGCTGGAAGGTGCACCGCGAGTTCTATTACAACGACGCGGGCGTGCAGATCGACACGTTGACCAAAAGCACACAGCTGCGCGCCAAGGGCTTCAAGCCCGGTGACGAGTGCTGGCCGACCGACAGCGAAAACCCGCTGGCCAAGAACTTCTACAACGGTGACTACATTGCCGACATCGCCCAGGCTTTTCTGAACAAAGAAACCGTCAAGGCCGATGACCGCGAGTTCACCGCCAATGGCGATGTTGAAGACTACGACAACATTCGCCAGTTTGCCGTGGCCTATCTGCGCAACGAGCAGGACAAGGATCTGCAGGCTTTCAACCTGAAGTTTGACGAGTACTACCTGGAATCGAGCCTGTACACCAACGGCTACGTGGAAGACACCGTCAAGCGCCTGATCGACAGCGGCTACACCTACGAGCAAGACGGCGCGCTGTGGCTCAAGTCCACCGAGTTCGGTGACGACAAGGACCGCGTGATGCGCAAGTCCGACGGCCACTACACCTACTTCCTGCCCGATGTGGCCTACCACATCCAGAAGTTCAAGCGCGGCTACGGCAAGGTCGTCAACATCCAGGGCACGGATCACCACGGCACCATCGCCCGCGTGCGCGCCGGCCTGCAAGCGGCCAATGTGGGCATTCCCAAGGGCTACCCCGACTACGTGCTGCACACCATGGTGCGCGTGGTGCGCAATGGCGAAGAAGTCAAAATCAGCAAGCGTGCCGGCTCCTACGTGACGCTGCGCGACCTGATCGAGTGGACCAGCAAGGACGCGGTGCGCTTCTTCCTGCTGAGCCGCAAGCCCGACACCGAATACACCTTCGACGTCGATCTGGCCGTGGCCCAGAACAACGACAACCCCGTCTACTACGTGCAGTACGCCCATGCGCGTATCTGCTCGGTGCTGCGCTCGTGGTACGAGCAACCAATTGCGAACAGCGATGTGCGTATCAAAGCAGCTACCGAACGGATGTGTGGAGAGACGATCGAGTCTGCGAAGCTGTCGGTTCTGAAGGATGTCGACCTGTCGGCTCTGCAAGGCCCGCAAGCCCAGGCGTTGATGCAATTGCTGGCCAAGTACCCCGAAATGCTGACCGCTGCCGCTGACGGCAACGCGCCACACGATGTTACGTTCTACCTGCGCGATCTGGCAGCGGCCTACCACAGCTACTATGATGCTGAACGCATTCTGGTGGACGACGAAGCCGTCAAGCTGGCCCGTCTGGCACTGGTGGCCGCCACGGCGCAAGTGCTGCGCAACGGCCTGGCCGTGCTGGGTGTGAGCGCACCGGAACGCATGTAAAAAACGCGATCAAAGGTAAGAACAATGCGACGACATCAACGTGGTGGAACCATCCTGGGTCTGATCCTGGGGCTGTTGATCGGCGTGGGCGCGGCCCTGGCCGTGGCCGTGTACGTGACCAATGTGCCGGTGCCATTTGTCAACAAAGGTAATGTGCGCGGCGAGGCCAAGGACAAGGAAGAAGCCCAGCGCAACCAGAACTGGGATCCGAACTCGCCGCTGTACGGCAAGAACCCGGCCGCTCGCCCCAACACGCCTGCAGCGCCTGCTGCGCAAGGCGTGGTGGTGCCCGATCCGCCCAAGTCTGTGAGCGAAAACACCACGCCGCCTGCCGACACCAAGCCGCCCAAGCCTGAGGTGGTGTTGCCCGACAACGGCAAAACCACCGCTGGCGACAAGCCGGCAGACAAAACCGGCGACAAGTCTGCCGACAAGACCCAGGTGGCCAAGCTCGACCCCAAGGCGGGCCAGGGCGCTGATCCGCTGGGCGATCTGGCCAAGTCGCGCGGTGCCGATGGCAGCGACGGCTTCCAGTACTTTGTGCAGGCTGGCGCTTTCCGCACCCAGTCTGACGGCGATGCGCAACGCGCCAAGCTGGCCATGATGGGCTGGGAAGCCCGCGTGACCGAGCGCGAAGTCAATGGCCGTACCGTCTACCGTGTGCGCGTGGGCCCGTTCAACAAGCGTGACGACGCCGACGGCCTCAAGGGCAAGCTCGATGGCGCCGGCGTCGACGCCCAGATCGTGCGCGTCCAGCGTTGAACTTTTGTGGCTCACCCCCACTCCTACACCGCATCCCGCTACTGGAGAGAAAAGAACATGAAACGTCGTGAGTTTTCCGCCACCGCCGTCTCGGCCGTGGCCGCTACTGCCATCAGCCTGCCCCTGGCCACCGGCGCACATGCCCAGGCCAAGTTCACCGAAGGCAAGGAATACGTCAAGCTGAGCAAGCCGGTGAACCCCGATGCGCCCGCCGGCAAGGTCGATGTGATCGAATTCTTCTGGTACAGCTGCCCGCACTGCAACCAGTTCGAGCCGCAGTTCGAAGCCTGGGCCAAGTCGGCACCGAAGAACCTGCAGATCCGCCGCGTGCCCGTGGCCTTCAACAACAGCTTCATCCCCCAGCAAAAGATCTACTACACGCTGGAAACCATGGGCCTGATCCCTGATGTGCATGTCAAGGTATTCCGCGCCATCCACGTGGAGCGCCAGCGCCTGAACAAGGACGAGGAGATCTTCGCCTGGATGGAAAAGAACGGCGTGGACATCAAGAAGTTCAAGGACATCTACAACTCCTTCTCGGTCACCAACCAGGTGCGCAAGGCCACCCAGCTGCAAGAATCGTACGGCGTTGAAGGCGTGCCCGCCATGGGCGTGGCTGGCAAGTACTACACCGACGGCACGCGCGCCGGCTCGATGACCAATGTGTTGCAAGTGGTGGAGTTCCTCGCCGCCAAAGGCTGATAGCGCTGCTGCCAGGCACCAACCAAGCCCGCAAACTGCGGGCTTTTTCATGCCTGTGGCGGCCGGTGGTTCCAGCCTCGTTACAATGGGTCAGAGCAAGATTCATGCCTTATGAAAAAACCCAGTCTTTTTTCCTCCCTGTTGCTGGCTGCTGCACTGGCTGTGCCGCTGCTGGCGCATGCCGAGCGCGCCGACCGCACCAAGCCGATGAACATCGAGGCGGACAACGGCACGCACGATGAGCTCAAGCAAACCAGTGTCTTCACCGGCAATGTGGTGGTGACCAAGGGCACCATCATCATCCGCGGCGGCAAGCTCACGGTCAGCCAGGACCGCGATGGCTTCCAGCACGGGGTGGTGACGGCCGATGGCGGCAAACTGGCCTTCTTCCGGCAAAAGCGCGACACCGCACCGGGCGCTCCGGCAGAATTCATCGAAGGTGAAGGCGAAGTCATCACTTACAACGGCCGCGACGACACGGTGCACTTCGAGCGCCGTGGCGAGCTGCGCCGCTACCGCGAAACCACGCTGACCGACCAGGTCAGCGGTTCGGTCATCGTCTACAACAACCTGAGCGACACCTTCACCGTCAACGGCCAGAAGAGCACGCAGGCGGCGGCCACCAAGCCTGGCGCGCCCAAGCAAGACCGCGTGCGCGTAGTCCTCACGCCCAAGGCAGACGACAAGGCCGAAGCCGCCAAGCCCAAGGCTGCGGCGGACGACAAGGAAAAACTGCGTCCCAGCACGCAGCTGAACGGCGGAGCCCAGTGATCGTGGCCGAGGCATCTTCAACCATCTCGGTCAACGCGCGCGCCGCTGGCAGCGACCACCGCAGCCAGCTCGAAGTGCTGCACCTCGAAAAATCCTACGGCAGCCGCAAGGTGGTCAAGGACGTCTCGCTGTCGGTGCGCAAAGGTGAAGTGGTGGGCCTGCTCGGCCCCAATGGCGCGGGCAAAACCACCTCGTTCTACATGATCGTGGGCCTGGTGCGCAGCGACGGCGGTGACATCCGCATCGACGGCCAATCGGTCGCCAACATGCCGATTCATAAGCGCTCGCAGCTGGGCCTGTCGTACCTGCCGCAAGAGGCATCGATTTTTCGCAAGCTCAGCGTGCAAGACAATGTGCGCGCTGTGCTGGAGCTGCAAAAAGACGCCAATGGCCGCGCTTTGTCGAGCAGCGAAGTAGAGCGCCAACTGACCGCGTTGCTGCAAGAGCTGCGGGTCGACCACCTGCGTGAATCGCCAGCGCTGGCGCTCTCGGGTGGCGAGCGCCGCCGGGTAGAAATTGCCCGTGCACTGGCCACGCAGCCCCGATTCATTTTGCTGGACGAGCCGTTTGCGGGTATCGACCCGATCGCGGTGATCGAGATCCAGCGCATCGTCGCCTTCCTCAAGGAACGCGGCATTGGCGTGCTGATAACTGACCACAACGTGCGCGAAACCCTGGGCATTTGCGACCACGCCTGCATCATCAGCGATGGCAAGGTGCTGGCCGCGGGGACGCCGCAAGAGATTGTGGAAAACGCCGACGTTAGGAGGGTGTACCTGGGTGAGCATTTCCGCATGTGAGACACGAACCAGCCGCTGGCGCAGCGCTGGGCGCGCTGTGCTTGGGGAGGCTGTGGCCTCGCATAAAGCGTGTACCCACATCAGTGACCGGAGGGCGCAGCCATGATGCCATCGCTCTCGCTGCGGGTTTCGCAGAACCTCACGCTCACGCCGCAGCTGCAGCAGTCGATCCGCTTGCTGCAACTGTCCACCCAGGAGCTGCAGCAGGAAGTCGAGCAGATGCTCGACGAAAACCCTTTTCTCGAACGCGATGCCGAAGACGCTGCAGCCGAGCCCGGTGCCGAAGCCGATGCAACCGCTGCACCAGCAACTGACGCACCGGCTGGCACTGCCGATAGCGCCGCCGAAGCCTCGGTTGGCAGCGCAGAGCGAACCAGCCACGAAAACGATTTTGAAGGCGACACCGCTGCTGGCGAAAGCCTGGATTTTGCCGCCGGCAAGGAAACCGGCGCCGATGCCGAAGCCGCTACGGGCGACTCAGCCTCCGACTGGGAAGAATGGGGCGGCGACCTGCCCGCCCGCAGCAGCCACGGCGACGACGAAGAAGAAACACCCGCTTCTGACCGCAGCTCCGAGCACGTCAGCCTGCAAGACGTGCTGCACCGCCAGGCGCTATCGCTGCGCTTGTGCGAAGAAGACCGCGCCGCGCTCTACCTGCTGATCGAATCGCTGAACGACGACGGCTACCTGGAAGACTCGCTCGCCGAGCTGGCCCAAGGCTTTGGCGATGCCTCTGATGCCGAGGCCTTTGACACCCTGTTGCACCACCTCACCGTGGCTTTGCGCTTGCTGCAAAGCCTGGAGCCGGTAGGCGTGGGCGCGCGCAACCTGGCCGAATGCCTGACGCTGCAAATCAAGGCGCAGCAGCGCTTGCTGGATGAAGAGGGCTCGCCCGACCCGGAAGGCGACGCCCAGGCGCTGGAAACCGCCTTGCTGGTGTGTCAGGAATCACTGGACCTGCTGGCGCGGCGCGATGTGCGCAAACTGATGCAGTTGACCGGCTGCAACGAGCCCTCGGTGCGCCAGGCGCTGGGCATCATCGCGCGGCTGGAACCCCGGCCGGGCCGCCCCTTCGCCAATGTGGACCGCAACGCCATCATCCCCGACATCATCGTCCGCCCCAGCAATGAGCGGGGCTTGCCGGTGCCGGGTTTCAGCGTGCAACTCAACCCCGAGGTGATGCCGCGCCTGCGCGTGCAAGAGGTTTACGCCAACGCCTTGCGCGGCCACAAAGGCAGCGAAGGCCACGGCGCGCTGCAGCAGCGCTTGCAAGAGGCGCGCTGGTTCATCAAAAACATCCAGCAGCGCTTTGACACCATCTTGCGTGTATCGCAGGCGATTGTGGAGCGACAACGCAACTTCTTCGTGCACGGCGAGCTGGCCATGCGTCCCATGGTGCTGCGCGAAATTGCCGACGAGCTGGGCCTGCACGAATCGACCATCAGCCGCGTCACCACCGCCAAATACATGGCCACGCCGCAAGGCACGGTGGAGCTCAAGTACTTCTTTGGCTCGGGCCTGGGCACGGAAACCGGCGGCAGCGCATCGAGCACGGCGGTCAAGGCGCTGATCAAGCAGCTGCTCGACGAAGAGAACCCGAAGAAGCCGCTGTCCGATGCGAAGATCGCCGATCTGCTGCAAGAGCAAGGCATTGAGTGTGCTCGCCGCACGGTGGCCAAATACCGCGAGGCGATGCGGATTCCGCCGGCTAGTTTGCGCAAATCGCTGTAGCGCGGCTTGCTGTTTTTGGCGGGCTGTTTTCTAACTGGCGTTTTGCTGCTTTGTTTGCTGCAGCTGGCCGGGACTCGCCCCGGCAGGCGACCTTCTTTCTTGCTGCACGGCAAGAAAGAAGGCAAAGAAACGTGCCCTACATCCATCGACCCCGAAAGCTTCGCGTAGCGAATCTTTCGGGGCAACCTGCGGCCACAACAAACACCGGCGTGCGGCAAAACTCATTTCGCGCTAAAGCGCTCCATTCAAACAGCTGCCGCAAGTCAGTTCACGAAGTTTGGCTGCTCTACGGCAGCCAAACCGCCGGTGTTTGCTGCGTCCGCAGGCGCTGGCTGAAAGGGGGGAACATCCTGAACAGCCAACAGCCAACAGCCAACAGCCAACAGCCAACAGCCAACAGCCAACAGCCAACAGCCAACAGCCAACAGCC